>NZ_CDWWEW010000121.1:0-13140 GCF_977966315.1 Frankia sp. CeRuru1 | reverse complement strand
GCCCGGACCGTCCCCCGGCCCCCGGGCGCCCTCGGCCAGCACGAAGTGCTCGACACTCCAGGCTCGCTGACCGATGCCGTCGGCGAGCGCGAAAAAGAACCCGTCGACGCTCATCTGTGTCCGGTGCGACCGCATGGCGGCGATCTTCGCCTCGAAGAAGTGGGGAGCGGAGAGCTCGGTCGTGATGTCCGCATCGTCGACAAGCGTCATCCCCAGCTCGTCCACGGACTTCAGACCCGCGAACGGGCTGCTCTCAGCGGCGGAATCGCGGAAGTACTCGAAGCCCGCGACGGCGCTCGAGCGCGCCAGCGCCGTCTCGTAGCGCTTGGCGACCTGCCAGGCCGGACCGGCCTGCGGGGCGAAGGACGGGTCGGCGGCGTCGGTGAAGGCCCTCCGGGTGAGTTCGTGGGCCCGGATGTGATCGGGGTGCCCGTAACCACCGCGGGCGTCGTAGCTGACGAGCACCTGCGGCCGGACTTCGCGCACGATCCGCACCAGCTCCGCCGCGGCCTCGTCCAGGTCCGCCCGCCACAGACAGCGGGGATGGTCGTTGGCGGGGGTGCCGATCATCCCGCTGTCCCGCCAACGCCCGGGACCGCCAAGAAAACGCTGGTCGGTGATGCCGAGCGCGGCGCAGGCACCGGCCAGCTCGCCGATCCGGTAGCCGCCGAGCTGATCGCCCCGATCCGCCTGCAGATTGATCAGTTCGGGCACCAGTACCTCTCCCTCCTCCCCCAATGTGCACGTCACGAGGGTGACGTGGGTGTCGGGGGCGGCGGCGTACGAGGCAAGCGCGATCCCCGTCGAGATCACCTCGTCATCGGGGTGGGCGTGCACGAACATCGCCCGCCGGGCGGGAAGTGGCGCAGTAGAGGGTGATGATGGGGCAGCTGTCGTCACATTGACGACCCTACGGGCGACTTTGCCACTCTGGGGACCGGGCTCAGGCTCGGCGGCGGGAGCGGATCTTCTCGCGTTCGGCGGCGGTCAGCGCCACCTTGCGCAGACGCACGAAGCCCGGGGTGACCTCCACGCACTCGTCCTCGCGGCAGAATTCCAACGCCTGCTCAAGGGTGAGTACCCGGTGCGGGGTGAGCCGGACCAGCTCGTCGCCGGTGGATGAACGCATGTTGGTGAGCTTCTTTTCCTTGGTCGGGTTGACGTCCATGTCGTCCGCCCGGGAGTTCTCACCCACGATCATGCCCTCGTAGACCTCGGTCGTCGGCCCGACGAACATCGTGCCGCGTTCCTGGAGGTTGAACAGGGCGTACGCGGTCGCCACCCCGCTGCGGTCGGCGACCATGGAGCCTGTCGCCCGGGTGCGCAGCTCCCCGAACCAGGGCTCGTACCGGTCGAAGACGTGGTGCAGCAGCCCGGTACCGCGGGTCTCGGTGAGGAACTCGGTCCGGAACCCGATCAGCCCGCGGGCCGGGACCAGGTACTCCAGCCGGATCCAGCCGGTGCCGTGGTTGACCATCTGCTCGACCCGGCCCTTGCGCAGCGCGAGCAGCTGGGTCAGCGTGCCGAGGAACTCCTCGGGCGCGTCGATAGTGAGGCGCTCCACCGGCTCGTGGATCTTGCCGTCGACAATGCGGGTGACGACCTGCGGCTTGCCGACGGTCAGCTCGAAGTCCTCGCGCCGCATCAGCTCGACGAGCACGGCGAGCTGCAGCTCCCCGCGGCCCTGCACCTCCCAGGTGTCCGGCCGCTCAGTGGGCAGTACCCGGATCGACACGTTGCCGACGAGCTCGGCGTCCAGCCGGTTCTTGACCAGCCGCGCCGTCAGCTTCTTGCCGGAACGGCCGGCGAGCGGGGAGGTGTTGATGCCAATCGTCATGCTGATGGACGGTTCGTCGACGGTGATGACCGGCAGCGGCCGGGGATCATCGGCGTCGGCGAGGGTCTCCCCGATCGTGATGTCGGGGATGCCGGCGATGGCGATGATGTCGCCCGGCCCGGCCGACTCCGCCGGCACCCGCTCGAGCGCCTGCGTCATCAGCATCTCGCTGATCTTGACGCGCTGCTGGCTGCCGTCGGCCCGGCACAGCGTCGCCGGCTGACCACGCTTGATCGTGCCGTTGTGCACCCGGCACAGCGCGAGCCGGCCGAGGTATGGGGACGCGTCGAGGTTGGTGACCAGGGCCTGCAGCGGCGCGTCCGGATCGAACGACGGCGCCGGCACGGTCTCCAGCAGAAGGTCGAACAGCGGCTTGAGATCGGGTGAGTCCGGGCTCACCCCGTCGGCCGGGCGGGTGGTGGAGGCACGGCCCGCCTTCGCGTTGCAGTAGACGATCGGGAAGTCGATCTGGTCCTCGTCGGCGTCGAGGTCGAGGAAGAGCTCGTAGGTCTCGTCGACCACCTCGGCGATCCGGGCGTCCGACCGGTCCACCTTGTTGATGACGAGCACCACCGGCAGCCGCGCCGCGAGCGCCTTGCGCAGGACGAAGCGCGTCTGGGGCAGCGGGCCCTCACTCGCGTCCACGAGCAGCAGGACGCCGTCGACCATCGACAGGCCGCGCTCGACCTCACCGCCGAAGTCGGCGTGACCGGGTGTGTCGACGATGTTGATCGTGATGTCGCCGTAACGGACCGCGGTGTTCTTCGCGAGAATCGTGATGCCCTTCTCACGCTCCAGGTCCATCGAGTCCATCACGCGGTCGGTGAGCTCGGCATGCTCGCCGAACGCGCCGGACTGGCGCAGCATGGCGTCAACGAGGGTGGTCTTGCCGTGGTCGACATGGGCGATGATTGCCACGTTTCGAAGATCGGCACGAAGAGACACGGTGATGCGCTCCGGGGCGGACATGGGGTTCGCGACCCCGCAACAACGACGACGACGTCACCGCATGAAACGACGGTAACGCATGAACCGGTGACGCGAACGTTCTGGCGGGTGCCCGCCATGGTGTCGGCGCCGCGGCACGACGATCTGCCCGTCACGCGTACACCGGCAACGGTCGCACCGCCACTCATGGTACGGATGCACCCATGGTACGGATGCCACGGCTACAACGGGCTTCACCGGTCCGGGGCTTCACCGGTCCGGGGCTTCACCGGTCCGCGACCTCCCGTCGCCGGCGTTCAGAAGAGCCGGCGTTCAGAAGAGCGATCCGGGCGTCGACAGCACGCGGCGCAACTCCGCCACCAGGGGCCCGTCGGCCGGCATCCACCGGACATCGTCCAGTTCGGCTACGCCGAGCCAGCGCAGCTCGTCATGCTCGACGGGCTGGGGCTGCCGGCGCGTCACCCGGCCGAGCCACACCCGCAGCACCCACCCGGGGCTGGACAACCCGACCTCGCCGAGCGGCGGACCGACCTCGATCTCGACGTCGAGCTCCTCCCGGCACTCCCGGGTGAGCGCGTCGAGCTCGTGCTCGCCGGGCTCGACCTTGCCGCCCGGAAACTCCCACATCCCGGCATAGGGATGCGGTTCCCTGCGCCGGGCGGCCAGCACCCGGCGATCGTCGTCGAGCAGCGCGACGGCGACGACCAGACGTCCCCTCACCACCGGGACGTCGGTGCAGTCCCGGTCCTCGGGTGTTCCACGCCGTCGTCCATGGGTAGAAGGGAGGGCATCCAAGCCCTCCACATCCGCGTTCATGGTGCCGGACTCTCCCAGAGTCCGGCCAGCCGTGGATCCGTACCCGGCGGATCGTGTCTGATGAGCCTTTCGGGTGGCTCCACCAGGACGGCCCGCCCAGCAGCGGGACGTCGGACCCCAAGCCAGAGAATCAGAGAATCACCAGCCGGAGGGAATCGGTATGCCGAGCAAACTGGACACCACCGAAGTCGCCGAGGCGTTGGCGGCACTACCCGGCTGGATCGGCGACGCCGACCGGATCCAGTTGGAGATCATGCTGGACGGGGACGAGGCCGATGCGATCGTGGCCGAGGTCATGCAGGCAGCGGACGCGATGAACCATCATCCGGTCGTCGAGCGGGGCCCGGGAACAACGACCTTCACGGTCTGGACCCACTCGGTCGGCGGCGTCACCGAGCTGGACGTGGCCCTGGCCCGCAGGATCTCACAGATCCTGTACTCGGCCGGTGTCTCGTACTGAGCTCTCGTACCGAACAGACGTCTCGTACCGAACAGATCTGGAGATCACCAGAGGCTGGGCAGCATCCTGAAGACACCATCCGGATCAGGCGGGAACGGTACGACGATCGCCACCGCGCCGGTGTCGATCATCCCATAGAGATGCGGGAAGAGCTCCCCTGGCGCGGGCGTGCCCCCCGCGGGCGCCTGGCCGGCGGGCGCCCCGGCCGCCGGCGGCTCCCAGCGCAGCTCCGCGCTCAGCCGCTCCGGGTCGACGACGACCAGCAGCAGGTCCGCATGCCCGGCGTAGTACCGGTTCGCGGTGGCCACGGCCTGCTCCGGGGCGGAGAAATGGATGAACCCCTCGGATGCCAGGCTCGCCGGGCGGTACCCGCCAGCCCCGGCCGCCCACTCGGACCGGCCCACCAGATGGCAGATCACGCCATCCCCCTCTCCTTGCCACTCATCAGTCGTTGACTGCCGAGCCACGGTCGCGGTGCCCGCATCGGCCCGGGGATGCTCCCGGCGGGCCGGACGAAACCCACCCCCGCCCGGAGACCAGTGTGAAGGGCGTGCCCGCGATGCTTCAGCCCCGTTACCCGCAGGCCCACGGGGGAGGCCGCCTACGCGGAGTCGACGCGGCGCGGGGCATCGCCCTGATCGGCATGGTCGCGACGCACGTCTATCCCGCGGTCGAGGATGACGGGGCGGCGACCCCCGCGCATCTGCTCGCCTCCGGCCGGGCCTCGGCGGCCTTCGCGGTACTCGCCGGGGTGGCGCTGGCGTTGTCGACCGGCCGGCTGCCGGCGCCACAGGCGCGCGCGTCGACTGTGGCACGAGCGGCCTGCATCGGGACGATCGGCCTCGCCCTCGGTTACACCCACTCCGGCATCGCGGTGATCCTCTGTTACTACGCGCTGATGTTCATCCTGGCCGTGCCGCTGCTGCGGGCTCCGCTCGGAGCGCTGGTCGTCGTCACGGTGCTGGCGTTCGCGGTCGTCCCGGCCGCAGGCCTCCTCAGCCGGGACCATCTGCCGTCCCCGACCCTTGACGACCCAACCTTCGGCCGGGTGTTCACCCACCCGGTGAGCCTGACCCTGGAGATGGGCTTCACCGGCTTCTATCCGGCGCTTGCCTGGCTCGGGTATCTCTGTGTGGGACTCGCGGCCGGCCGGCTGGATCTACGGTCCACGCGGGTCGCCGCCGCCCTGCTCGCGGGGGGTGGCACGATCGCCGCGGCGGCGTCGCTGGCCTCCTGGGCACTGCTCCGGCACGCCGCAGGCATGGCCGCGCTCGAATCCGTCGATCCCGTCGAGGTCGCGGGAGTCGGGCCGCTGCCGGTGCGGTCCATCCTCGACGCCGGGCTGTACGGCAGCACCCCGACGAACACCTGGTGGTGGCTGGCCGTCGACACCCCGCACTCGTCCACGCCCGTCGATCTGCTGCACACCAGCGCGACCGCGGTCGCCCTGCTCGGGTTCGTCCTGCTGCTGAGCCGGCTGCTGCCGCCCCTGATGCTGGTCCCGCTCATCGCCGTCGGATCGATGACGCTGACCCTCTACTGCGCCCACGTGATCGTGATGTCCGCGTCCTTCCTCCCCGCGGACCCGACGCCGTCCTTCCTGCTCCAGGCGGCCGTGGCCCTGATCGTCGCCACCGCCTGGCGGGCGAGCGGGATGCGAGGACCGGTCGAGGCGGTCGTCGCCGCGGCCACCCGGGGCACCCGGCAGCTCGTTTAGCGCGGTGACCACGGCCGCCGGAGATCTTCAGGCCGCGGCCACAGCCTCGCTGTAGAGGCGGCCGTTGATCCCAAAGCTACTTCCGGACTCGTATTCCTTCGCGGTCCGGCCATAGCGGTCGGGAGGCTGCTCAGACGTTGAAGCGGAACTCCACGACGTCGCCGTCGGCCATCACGTAGTCCTTGCCCTCCATGCGCACCTTGCCGGCCGCGCGGGCGGCGGCCATCGAACCGGCCGCGATCAGGGCGTAGTACGAGACGATCTCGGCCTTGATGAAGCCACGCTGGAAGTCGGTGTGGATGGCCCCGGCGGCCTCCGGCGCGGTCGCCCCGGCCCTGATGGTCCAGGCCCGGGCCTCCTTCGGGCCGGCCGTCAGGAACGTCTGGAGCCCGAGGGTGTGGAAACCGATCCGGGCCAGCTGGGCGAGGCCGCTCTCCTCCTGGCCGAGCGAGGCCAGCAGCTCCGCGGCGTCGGCCTCGTCGAGCTCGGCCAGTTCGGCCTCGACCTTGGCGCACAGCACGATCGCGTCCGCGGGCGCGACGGACCCGACAAGTTCCTTGCGCCGACCGGGATCGGCGAGGACGTCCTCGTCGACGTTGAAGACGTAGAGGAAGGGCTTGGCGGTGAGCAGGAAAAGCTCCCGCAGGGCGTCGCGATCGATCTTCGGTTCCGAGGACAGCGTGCGGCCGGCGTCAAGCACCTCGCGCGCGGCCTTCACCGCGGCCAGCAACGGCTGCTTCGCCTTGTCGGCCCGGGCCTCCTTCTCCAGCTTCGGCAGGCGCGCGTCGACGGTCTGCAGATCGGCGAGGATCAGCTCGGTGTTGATCGTCTCGATGTCGTCGGCCGGGTCGACCCTGCCCTCGACGTGCACCACGTCAGGATCGGAGAACACCCGGACGACCTGGCAGACCGCGTCGGACTCGCGGATGTTCGCGAGGAAGCGGTTACCCAGGCCCTGCCCCTCGGACGCGCCTCGGACCAGGCCGGCGATGTCCACGAAGCTGACCGTGGCCGGCACCGTCCGGGCGCTGTCGTAGAGCTTCGCGAGCTCGCCGAGACGCGGATCGGGCACCCCGACCACGCCCACGTTCGGCTCGATCGTCGCGAACGGGTAGTTCGCGGCCAGCACCTCATTGCGCGTCAGGGCGTTGAACAACGTGGACTTGCCGACGTTGGGCAGCCCGACGATCCCGATCGACAAGCCCATGGCCGGTCAGTCTACGGACCTCACGGCTACAGGCCTCACGGCTACAGGCCTCACGGCTACAGGCCCCGCGGCTACAGGCCCCGCGGCTACGGGCCCCGCGGCCGCTCACCGGGAAGCGCCCCGCCGGGAAGGGCCCCGCCGGGGACCGGCTCACCGCGAAACCGCGCGAAACTGTCGGAGGGCCGTGATTGCCTCTCTCCCGTGGACACGACCAGCGCGCTGCTAGCCCTAATCGGGCTGGCTCTCGGCGCCATGGGCGGATTCGCCGCCGCGCGCCGCTTCGCCGATCCGCGGGTCGCCGCGCTCACGGCCGCGCACGCCGCTGCCATGCGGGAGCGCGACCAGGCCCGAGAGGCCGCCGCCGCCGCTGCCGAGCGCGCGATGCTGGCCGAGTCGGACGTGTCCAGCCTGCGCACCGCGCTGGAGTACGAGCAGCGAGCGGCGGCCGAGCGGGTGGCGCTGGTCGAGCAGAGCCAGGACCGGCTCGCCGAGAGCTTCCGAGCGCTGTCCGCGCAGGCTCTGGAGGGCGCGAGCCGTCAGTTGGTGGAGCTGGCCTCCGCCCGGCTGGATGAGGCCGGCGCCCGTGCCCGCGGCGACCTCGACGCCCGTCGTTCGGCGGTCGAGAGCATGGTGACGCCGCTGCGGGAGGCCCTCGGGCGGATGGAAGACCGGCTGCGGGAGCTGGAGACCGCGCGCACCGAGGCCTACGCGGCGCTCGTCGAGCAGGTGCGGTTCGCCCGCGAGGCGTCGGAGAACCTCCGGTCGGAGACCGCCGCGCTCGTGACCGTGCTGCGCCGGCCCCAGGCCCGCGGTGCCTGGGGCGAGATGCAGCTGCGCCGGGTGGCGGAGGTGGCCGGCATGCTCAACCGCTGCGACTTCACCGAGCAGATGACGATCCAGGGCGACGACGGCCCGCAACGGCCCGACATGGTCGTCCATCTTGCCGGTGGCCGCAACGTGGTCGTCGACGCGAAGGTTCCGCTCAGCGCGTTCCTGGAGGCCGCCGACACGACGGACGAGGACCATCGCGCGCGCCGGATGGCCACCCACGCCCGCCAGCTGCGTGCGCATGTCGACGGCCTCGGCGCCAAGTCCTACTGGCGGCGGCTGCCGTCGTCCCCGGAGTTCGTGGTGCTCTTCGTCCCCGCCGAGGCGTTCCTGGCCCCTGCCCTCGATCACGATCCCGGCCTGCTCGAACACGCCGCCGGCAAGAAGGTCATCATCGCCACCCCAACCACGCTGATCGCCATGCTGCGCACCATCGCCCATGCTTGGACTCAGGATGCGCTGACCGCACGGACGAAAGAGATCTTCGAGCTGGGTCGCGACCTCTACACCCGCCTCGGCACCCTGGGCGAACACGTCGATCGCCTCGGTCGCTCGCTCGGCCGGGCGGTGGGGGACTTCAACGCCACCGTCGGCTCGTTGGAAAGCCGGGTGCTGACCCCCGCCCGCCGGCTCGCGGCCATGGAAGTCGTCGAGGCGGGGCTCCCCAGTCCGGTTCCGGTGGAGACCGGCGTGCGGCCGCTGTCCGCCGCCGAGCTCCTGAGGAGTACCGGGGAGGGCGCGACGACCGGGCGGGGTGGCGCCATAGAGGACCTCGGAGTCGATGCCGGGTATCAGACCTCTGACGGCGCAGATCCGGTCAGATGAGACGCAGACGACTAGTATAAGGAGGCTTAAGCAACGGAAAGCAGTGAGATCGACACCGAAAGCTCAAATACGAGAGCCGATGCGCATGTCTGGCGCATCGCCCTGACGCATTGGAAATCTGCGGGCGGTACCTTGCCTTCGTGAGTGTGCCGCCTCACCGGCAGTCGGCCGGACCGCCGGGCAGATCCGCACGCGCTCGCGGGCATGACGATCTGTACGCCCGCAGCTCGCGCGGTCGGGCGAGTGGGCCGCCGCCCACGCTGTTCACGGGCAGCCGCCGGGGCCTCACCGCGCTCGGCACCGGCATCCTCGTCCTCGTCCTCGGTGGGCTAGGTGCCATCGTGGACTCCGCGATCTTCGGTTCCCTGAAGTTCGCCTTCGGCGTGCTGTTCATCGGCTCGTGCGTCCTCGCCGCGGTCCGCGTGCATGCGGATGACCTCATCGGCGTAGTGATCATGCCGCCGCTCGCCTACGCGCTCATCGCCCTCGGCGTCGGCTACCTGAACCCCGCGGCCGGGGACGGCAGCTCCGGCCTGCGCAACAAGGCCATCGACGTCGGCTCGGAGATGATCTTTCACGCTCCGATCCTGCTGACGGCCTTCATCCTGGTGGCCGTCATCGCGCTCTTCCGGGGTCGCCGCGCCCAAGTGGCGCGCCGCGAGCGGCAACGTTCCCTCTCGCAGTCGGCCGCCGAGCGCCAACGCCGGTCGTAGTAGGCCCGGACCGCCGCTTCCCCGCGCCGGTTCCCCACGCCAGGTCGGCCGTACCGCCACAATCGACCCATGAGTAAATCCGCGCCCTCAATAAAAACAATAACAGGCATGTAGCTGGAACGGCCGACGACAAACACCGGCAACGCGACCACACCTATTGCCACAGCTCGTGCTAGATTCCATGCCGCATCACGCACCCGCCGCTCAGGCGCACTTCCACTGGCCTATCGGGTGCCGCATCCCCTGGAGGCGGCGGACGTAGGGAGGCCCGCTTGTCGTGCACGTCTCACGCTTTCTCCGGCGAGCACGTCCTGTCCGCTGGTGAGCCGGCCGGGTCCCGGTGACCGCCAGTCCCTGCTCAGCGGGGAGAACCCCGGTGATCCCGATGTTGCGCTACCGGTCTCTCGACACGCAGCCGCCACGCGGCCCGCGACGTCGGCTGATCCCCTTCTCAACCTTCATGCGGCACTGCGCCATCATCGCCGCCTCCGGCCGGCAGGCGCTCACCGTGTCGAAATATGCCGCCTCCCTGCGCGCGGCCACCTCGTCGGCCAACCCGGTCGTCATCACCTTCGACGACGGCGGCGTGGAAACCTTGAAGGCTCTCCGCCGACTGGCCGAGACGGGTCTGACGGCGACGGTATTCGTGACCAGTTCGCGGGTCGGTGATCCGGGCTATTTCAACCGGACCGACCTTCATCGAATACGGGGTCTCGGGATAGAAATCGGCGGGTCCGGTCACACCGGACGGCGGCTGGACGAGCTGGCGCGGACCGACGTGATCGCCGAACTGACGCTGTCGCGTCGTCGGCTGGCCGTGGCGACCGGGGACGAACCTCGCACGTTCGCCTACCCCCTCGGCGGATACGACCCGTCCGTACGCCAGCTTGTGATCTCGGCCGGCTACAGTTCGGCCTGCGCGGTACGCGACGTCCTCTCGCATCCCGCCGACGACCGCTTCGCCCTCGCTCGGTTGACCGTCGAGGCGAACACGCCCGACAGCCGGCTTCTCGCGTGGTTGGAAGGCGTCGGGCGGCCCGCGCCGCCTCCCACGGTGCCACGAGCCCACACCCATCGGTTTCGGCGCGCAGCCCGTCAGCCCGGTCTTTTCACCCCCCGGCTCGGTCAGCCTGATCCTGGCCCGGTAACCGGCACCGGGGACCCGGGCGACCTCGCATCCCCCAGCCTCAGCTCGCCATCACAGGCCCTGCCGGAGCACTGAGCAGTCCGAACAAACTGAGCAGTCCGAACAAACTAAGCAGTCCGAACAAACTGAGCAGACGGGGTGGCGGCGGTACTCCGCCCGCGGGCGGTCAGCGAGAGTGCCACGGCGTCCCGCGGCGGGTCGGTGCGCAGGGCCAGATCACCGAGCGGACTGGTCACCCCGAGCCAGTACCGCTCGTTGCGGTAGTGGTGCAAACGATGCCCTCGCCACAACCGCCGGTAGTAGGCCGTGCGCGGGGGGACCCGGGTATGGATGAGGAAATGCGTCCAGTCGTAGACGAGCGCACCCATCCCGAGGCAGAGCGCGCCGGTCGCCGCCCACGGCGGCCCGAGCAGCGCCGGCGCCGCGACGGCGACGGTTCCGCTGATCACCTCGCGGGGGCGCAAGAACATCGTGTCGAGGTTGGTCGGATCGCGGTGATGCTGCTCGTGCCCGTAGCCGGCAAGCTGGTAACCGATCGATCCCAGCCGACTGCCCGGCCGGGCGTGGAGCAGTATCCGGTGCACACTCCACTCGACGAAGGGCTGCGCCGCCACGGCAGCCACCGCGACGCCGGTGTCCCGGATCCGCCACGGGCCTCGGACCGCCCGCAGGGCGGCAAGCGCCCCCACGCAACCAAGCAGGACGGGGGGCCGTGGATGGCGCAGGAACCCGCGTGCCGCACCCGCCAGCGTCCGGACCTCCGCGGCGCTGCCGTGCGGTCCCGGGGGGTCGAGGCGCGCGAACACCCTCGCGGGGACGGAAGGTCGCGGGTAGAGCACCATGCGACCACCTCCCGACCAGATCGGAGTCGGAACGGAACCGGAACAGCATGGAAACTGTACGGAACTCCGACCGGACCGGCGACTTGGATCGGAGCTGCGACCGGAGTGGCGACCGGGACAGCGGCGGCTCAGAACGGGACGGTGGAGTACGCCTGCAGCTTGGTGAGCTGATGCTGGCTGTCCACTCGGCGGATGGTGCCCGAGCGTGACCGCATCACCAGCGAGGACGTGTTCGCCCCGCCCGGCCGGTACCGCACCCCGGCGAGCAGTTCGCCGTCCGTGATGCCGGTCGCCACGAAGAAGACGTTGTCACTGTCGACGAGGTCCCGGGTGGACAGTACCCGGGTCGGGTCGCCCCCGAGGTCGGCGACCTTGCGATACTCCGCGTCGTCCCGCGGCCACAGCCGGCCCTGGATCACTCCGCCCAGGCAGGTCACCGCGCAGGCCGTGATGATCCCCTCGGGAGTGCCGCCGATCCCTAGCAGCAGGTCCACGCCGGTGTCCGCCGAGGCGGCCATCACCGCTCCGGCGACGTCGCCGTCGGAGATCAGCTTAACTCGGGCGCCGGCCGCCCTGATCTGCTCGACCAGTTGGCTGTGCCGGGGCCGGTCCAGGACCACCACGGTGACGTCCCGCGGGAGGATCTCCTTGGCCTTCGCCACGGCGCGGATGTTGTCCTCCACCGAGGCCGTGATATCCACCGCCCCGGCCGCCTCCGGGCCGGTGACCAGCTTCTCCATGTAGAAACACGCGCTCGCGTCGTACATCGAGCCACGCTCGCTGACCGCCATGACCGAGATGGCGTTATTCATCCCTTTGGAGGTCAGCGTCGTACCGTCCACGGGATCCACGGCGACGTCGCACTCGGGCCCCTCCCCCGAACCGACCACCTCGCCGTTGAACAGCATGGGGGCCTCGTCCTTCTCCCCCTCGCCGATCACGACGACCCCGCGCATCGAGACGGTGCCGACCAGGCGGCGCATCGCGTCGACGGCGGCCCCGTCCGCACCGTTCTTGTCACCACGGCCGACCCAGCGCGCCGCGGCGAGCGCGGCTGCCTCGGTTACCCGGACAAGTTCGAGCGCGAGGTTGCGATCCGGAGCCTGTCCCTGCACGGCCAGCGTGTCGGGCACGGACGAGGCGTCGGAAGGCCTGGAGACGGAGGATTCAGCAGTGGAAGACACGGCCCCGAGCCTAGTTCGGGAGCCCCGTCGGCGCCCGAGATAGGCCCAGAGTGACGCCGAATATACCTTCATGACCCTATCCCGTCGCGAAGGTGTGCCTGCGGCCGTCCGGCAAATCCGGCCTGTCGTCGACACGACACCTCGAATCCGCCGAAGAGGCACGCAACCTTCAACCCGGTACGCGCGTCCAACGAAGCATCGGGCAGCCGTCACGCGGAGGGGGCGTGACGGCTGCCCGACAGGTCCCGGCCTGGCCGGTTCCTCACCCCGCGCTGCCCGATAAGGCCCTCCAGCCGGGCGAGAGCCTGAACACACCACCACCCCTGCGAGCCGCCCAGACGTGGTCTGGGTGCCCATCCGGGGGCTCGGACCTGGAAGATGGGGACGTGGCACGACGACGCGGTCAGGAAACGATCAGAGACATGGCGCTCTCTCTCGCCGTAGTCATGGCGGGTGTCCTGCTCTTCGTCATCTTCGTCATGCCCCGCGGAAGCGACGAGCCCACGGTCAAGGTCGTCGCGACGAGTGAGCCGATGGCGGCGTTCGCCCGCCAGGCGCCCTACTCCCCACTCGGGCCGGCTGGCCTGCCCTCCTATTGGAGCCGACCTCCATCCGC
>NZ_CDWWEW010000120.1:0-13172 GCF_977966315.1 Frankia sp. CeRuru1 | reverse complement strand
GGCCGACACGGCGCCGCCCACCACGAGCACCAGGACCCCGGTCGGGCTGTCGTAGGCTCGCACGTTCTGCCCCCGGGTGGCCAACAAGAGCAGCACGATCCAGGGGGCGGCGAGCGCGAGCCGGGCGGCGTTCACCGTCCAGCTCTGCCGCGTCTCGAGCTCGGCGCGGGTGCGGGCGTCCTCCCGCAGGAAGGTGGACAGCGTGCGCAACAGCCGGCCGAGGTCGGTCCCGCCGACCTCCCGGGCCATCCGCAGTGACTCGATGATGCGGTCGGCCACCGGATCGGCGAGCTCGTCGGCGAGGCGGTCCAAGCAGGCCGAGAACGACCCGGTGGCACTGTAGTCCTCGCCGAACCGGATGAAGGCCGGTCGCAGCTGTACCGGCCCCCGCACCCCCACCGCGGCCAGGCCCTCGGGCAGCGACATCCCGGCCCGCACCGCGCTGGACAGGTTGTCGACAACGTCCGGCCACAGCTCCCGCAGATCATGCATGCGGGCATGCCGCCGACGGACCACGAGGGCCCGGGGCAGCAGACTCGCAAACACGACGAAGGCGCCGGCCAGCGACACGGTCTCGGTGAATGCCAGGACGACCAGGCCGACCACCAGGCCCAGACCCAGGCTGATCATGACGAACTGACGCGGGGTCACGCCGCGGATGCCCGCCTGGGCGAGCAGGTCGCTCGTCGACCGTTCCCAGCGCGCCGTCGCCGACCAGGCCGCGAACCGCGGCCGGCCGCTGGTGACGATGAGGAACAGACCCAGACCGAACAGCAGGCCGAGGAAGATGCCCATCAGCGCTCCGCGGCGATCTCGGGCCAGCCCCGGCCGGGCCGATGATGATGGTAATCATGGTCGCCCTGGGCCAGCAGGGCGGGCAGGTCGTAGCCGGCGCGGGCGAACCGTTCGGGATGTGGCGGGAAGCCGTCGGCGCGGACCAGTCCGTCCGCGCGCGAGCGGTAGATCTGGGCGATCTCGATGACGTCCCCCTCCGTCCGGCCGGGCAGCGCGACGACCTCGGTGACGCGGCGCCGGCCCGAGACGTCCTTCTCCAGATGGACGACGAGGTCCACGCTGGCGGCGACGGTGGGCACCACGAAGGCATGGCTGACGTTCTCGCCGGCGAGCAGGGGCAGGGTGCACAGTTTCGTCACGGCCTCGCGAGCCGAGTTCGCGTGCAGGCTGCACATACCGGGCAGCCCAGAGTTGAGCGCGATCAGCAGGTCGAGCGCCTCCTCCTGGCGAACCTCGCCGACCAGGAGCCGGTCCGGGCGCATCCGCAGGGCCTCCTTGACCAGCCGGCGCAGCCGGATTTCCCCGCTGCCCTCCAGGTTGGCCTGCCGGGTCTGCATCGCCACCCAGTCGGCGGCCCGCAGCTTCAGCTCGAACACCTCCTCGCAGCTGATCACCCGTTCCCGGGCCGGGATGGCCGAGCCGAGACAGTTGAGCATGGTCGTCTTGCCGGCCTGAGTGCCGCCCGCAATGATGATGTTGAGGCCGGCGACGACGGCAGCGTCCAGAAAGGTGGCCGCTGCCAGCGTGATCGTCCCGAGATCGACCAGTTCGTCCAGGCTCGACGCGGACAGCACAAACTTACGGATGTTGATCGACCAGTGCACCCGGGTGACATCGGGGATGACCACGTGCAGCCGGGAACCGTCCGGAAGCATGGCGTCGACGAACGGGGTCGAGAGGTCCACCCGTCGGCCCGAGGACTTCAGCATCCGCTCGACGAGGTCCTGGACCTGATCGGCGGTCAGAATGGTCGTCGTCAGCTCGCTGCGACCGGCCCGGGCGACGAATACCCGGCCCGGCTCGTTGATCCAGATCTCCTCCACGGTGGGGTCGTCGAGGTGGCGTTGCAGCGGCCCGAACCCGGCAACCGCGTCATAGACCAGCCGGGCGGTGACGTCCCGGTCGACGACCGGGGGAAGGTCACTGACGAGAACCCGTTCCTCATAATCGGCGAGCACCTCGTGAACGAGCTGACGCACCTGCGCCGGGTCCCGCACGGGATCGAGAGAACGCCGCCGGACGAGCTCTCTGACCTCGTCCTCCACGAACGATGTCGCGTCCAGCCAACTGCCGCGTGCCACCGCCACGGAAACCGCTGCTCCTCCGGCTTTCGTCTCTTCCCGCCCCGATAATTGCCACGAAGCGTAGAAAGAAGGTCACTGGTAAGCAACCCCCGACGCCGGGGGCAGACGCAACAACGTTCGCACAACCCCCACCGGGGGCATGGAGCGGGTAGGGCTCAGGTAGGCCACAGCCCGTACAGGGTCCCCCCTTGATCACCAAGGTTGCTACTCTCCGCAGTCAAAAAGCGGTCGCGGACCGGACATTTGTCATCGCTCTGTGCTCATATCGACTGCACCGACGGTGCACCAACCGCCCCGGAAACGCCCGCGCGATTTCTCCCTCGAAACGACGCCGAGGCGATAGCCTTTCGGCGGTCCCTAACCCGAACATCCCTGTAGTCGATATCGCATCGCTGGGTCGACAGGCGGAATCCCCCCACCCCGCCGGTCTCATCCAGCGTCCCACCAACGCCTGCCTCGGGGGTCCCTTCCGTGTCCGGTCAGCCAACAACCAGCGCGGTCGCCAGCCGCTCGCGAGAACCTCATTCGGCCACCAGGGCGGCGTTGCCCCCGACGCCTCCCCGGCACGATCCCCCGGAGTGGAAAGGGGCATCACGATGAGCGGCGCCCGGGATCCCCGATCGTCAGACATGTTCGACACGACCGCTTGGAAAATGTTCTGGCGGATTGTCGAAAACTGCCCGGTCGCGGTATTCGCCACCGATGCGGCAGGCCGGTATCTCTTTGTGAACCGGCCGTGGTCCAAGTTGACCGGCGTTACCCGCGACGAGGCGGTCGGATGGGGATGGCAACGCATCGTCCATCCCGGCGACGTAGCGAACGTCGGCAGCCGGTGGCGGCGCCTCGTCACGCACGGCGACGGGTTTTCGATCCAGGTCCGGTTGATCCGACCGGGTGAACCACCCTGCGACGCGGTCATGCAGACGATGGTGACCTCGGCAGGGGACGGTAGACAACGGATCGTCGGCACCCTCACCGTGCCGTCGGCCAGTGCGTTCGGGAACGCCGCCGGGCCGGTGACGGGTGTGCCGGTGACGGGTGTGCCGGTGTCCTCGCCGCGGGTCCAAGGGCGTCACTCCCCGATCGGCCCATCGTCCGCGGACCAGCCCGATACCGACGACGTCGCCGTCCAGGAACGGGCCGAACCCGACCTCGCTTCCCGCGAACCGACGTCTCACGAACCGGCGCATCACGAAGCAGCGCCTCACGAACCGGCCGATCTCGAACACCTTGACGACGGGCAGGCCGAGCTTGACCGCCTTCGCCGTCGCGAGGCGGCTTTCGAACTCGCCGCTCTCGATCCCGACCTCCTCGACGGGCACCTGCTCGATCAGGATCTCCTCGGTCTCCAGGCCCTCGCCTCCGATGGGGTGCCCGCGGGCGATCTCGACAGGTTCGGCGTGCTCGACGGACCGGGCCCGTTTGATCTGCCGGACCAGTCCGACCGGTCGGATCGCCCCGATCGGGTGGACGAGATAGCCCGCCTGGACGGGCTGGACGGGCACGGTGACACCGAGGAGACCGATCTCGTCGACGCGGCCGGGGACCGCGAGGACGACGGCGAGTACCCGCAACGCGAAGCACCCTCGGCCTGGCCTCGGGCCGACCAGTCCGACCAGTCCGACCAGTCCGACCAGTCCGATCGGGCCGATCGGGCCGCTCGGGGCTGGGAATGGTCTGTTCCGCTTCCCCGCCGGCCGGTTCCCGGCGAACCGACGCCGGGCCGGGCGACATCCCGCGAAGCCACCGAGGATCGGCCCACAGTCGGGTTTCCCCGCGGGACGCTCCCGCCTGGCGCGGAGTGGCGCGCGGCCGTGGCCCTGCATCGCAGCGAGAAGGACGACCTGCGTCCCTTCGGACGCGCCAGGGGCTCGAACCACACCTGTGGCTGCCTGTTCACCGAGGCCCGACGGATCGAGGAGGCATGCCGGGACCGGGAACGCTGGCTGACGACCCTGCTCGCCGAACTGACGACCGCCGTGCTCATCGCCGACCGGGACGGGCGTGTGGTGGCGGTGAACCAGGTGTACTGCGATCTGTTCGATCTGGCGGACCTGCCCGTCGACCTGGTCGGAACGGATTGCCGGCTGCAGCTGCGTCCCCGGCCCGGGCTGGTGGACGATCCATCCGGATTCGCGACGCGCCTGGACACCCTGCTCCGTCGACGGCGGACGCTACGCCGGGAGGCAGTGATGTTCGCCGACGGGCGGGTGTTCGAGCGTAGCCACATCCCGCTGACCGCGGCCGACGGCTACCGCGGCCATGTCTGGCTCTACTCCGACGTCACCGACCGCCGGATCCTGGAAGCTGAGATCGAGGGACTCATCTCCGGACTGTGACGAGCGAGGTGGACGGCGGTCCGGTCAGTAGACGCCGCCGTAGTGCCGGGCCTGCAGATCCTGGGCCTGGCCGACCCAATCGTCAGAGACGATGCGGTCACCGAAGCCATCCAGCCGGTGAGCGAGCCGCTCGACGTCGGTATCACCCATTTCGGCCAGCTGACTGAAGGTTGTGATGCCCAACGCCCGCAGCCGGGCCTCGATCACCGGGCCCACGCCGACAATCTCCTTGAGGTTGTCGCCGCCCGACCGCACTGGATCGAGGAGACCGTTCCACCGCGGCGCGGGTTCCAGCACGACCCGGCTACCCGTACCCGGCTGGCCGCTGGCCCCGTTCGTTCCACCGGTGCTCCTGCCACCGGTGCTCTTCACGCCGCCGCCACTCCCCTGACTACTCGACGGCGGTCCGCCCGGGGCCGGTGGCCGGTTCTTCGTGGCAACGCCGCTCGCCTGGACCGTCGCCCCCGAGATGTTCGCCTCGGGCGACAGAGCCAGGCCGTGCGCGGGCAGCGCGCTCTTCGACGGCCCCGCATCGTTCGGGGTGACCGCGAGGTTCGACGGGACCACGCCGCCCGCGGCAGCAACCCCGACCGCGACGGCGGCCTCGGCGGTGGGGGCAGCCTCGGGATGCTCGGCACCGGCTTTCTCGTCAGAGGAGGCCTGGCCCAGAAGCGCCTCGGATTTCGCGATCCGCCCCAGCAGGCTGAGCCGTTCGGCCGCCCATTCGGCCTGGTGCCGATCCAGCCGGGTGGTCATGGTGGCCACCTGGCGTTGCGCGTCCTCCGCCTCCGTACGGGCCATGGCCAGCCGGGAGGAGAACTTGGCCGCCCGGCCCTCGGCCTCGACGAGCTGTCTGCGCAGCAGCTCGGCCTCATGGGCGAGCTCCGCCGCCGAAGGGCCGGCGGGATCATCGCCCGCCCCCGGGGAGCCCGCCGGCACCGGGCCGGCGGCACCCGGGCCGGCAGTACCCTCGCCGGCGGCACCCGGGCCGGCCGGGAGGGCCTGGGCCGCGCCGGGTGTCACGGCGTACGCCCGGGCCCGCAGCGCTGCCTCGATCTCCTCGACCCGGGCGCTTGCGATCACGGCATGGCGCTCCGCCTCGGCGATCCGCCGTTCGGACTCCGCGGCACGCTGTTCGGCGACAGCGAGCCGGGCAGTTAGATCCGCCTTCTCCAAGGCGACGTCGTCACGCTGCCGGCGCAACCGGGCGATCAGCTCGGCGGCCTGCCCTGTGCCCGTGCCGCGGGCGCCCGAACCGGGGACACCCGTGTCGGCGTCGCCGACGCCCGCCGCCACGGCGTTCCCGGCCTCGGCAGCGTTCCCGGCATTCACGCGGTTCACGTCGTTCGCGGCTGCCGCCTGATCGGCTGACGGGACCGCGCCGGGGCGGGATTCGTCGAGGCCCGAGCCGGTGCCGGCCGGTGTCTCCCCCGATCCCGCCCGATTCCGCGCGGCGTCAGCGTCGGCGTTGCGGGCCTGCCGGCGCAGCGGCGCGATCAGGAAGACCCATGCCAGCGCCGCACCAATGAGCATCGCCACCAGCACGTACGCCAGGATCTGCCCGGCGAGGTACAGCATGGGCTGCCAGCCTCCTTACCGCGGTAGGTCGGTCGAGATCACACCTGCCAGCGGGGGTGACATCTCGGTACGAAGGTTGTGGGAAGTGGAGCCCCCCTCGGCGCCATCCAGGTGGTGACCCGGTCGCCGCCGCAAGGCTCCCCAGCATTATTCGCAACGCCCGGCATCGGCCGCACCCGGGGAGGTTCAACCGTTGTCCACGTCGATCTCCCTGGGTGGGAAATCACCGTTCACGGACGTCAGGCGACGAACAGCACCCCAGGGAGGAGTGAGGAGTATGGGAAGACAACCGCAAGGGCCGCCCGTCGGGAACATTTCACGCCAGCTGGTCACCAGTCCAGACAGCATGCCCCAACGAGCCGTCAACGTGCGTGGTCTCCTCCCCCGCGCGGGGGAGACCTCCACCCCCGCGCACCCAACATCCGCGTCTCCGTCGGGGTCAGAGAAGACCGGGGAGCTCCTGAGGCGCGAACCACAGCAGTTCGAAGCCCTCGACGCTGTCCACGGTGAAGGCGGCGTCATCCCCACCGAGATCGGCCTCGACGATGCACTTCGCCGCCGCCGCGACCGCCGCAACAACCTCCTCGTCGTCTCCGTCGTCGACATGGATGGCCTGCACGGCCGACCACGGCACCGGGAAGTCCACCTCGACGGCACCCTGCTCAAGATCATCTCGTACCCGCACCTCGCCGTCCGCGACATCGGCCACGAAGACCATGCGCCGGCGCGGCGCGGACGGGTCGGCGTCCAGCAGCCGCAGGCTTGCCCGGCCGGCGTCGTGCAGCGCCGCGTACTCCAACTCCTCCTCGGACTCCGACTGGGCGTACCACTCACGCGTCGCGGGGGTGACCGCGAAGCCGGTGCCTGGGGGGATGCGCGCGGACTCCCAGACCGATCGGGCGACGGCCAGCGTGGACGGGAGATAGATGCGCACCCGCTCAGTGTGCAACCAACCGGGGCGAGCCGGCTACGAGGACCAGACCAGCCACGAGGACCAGACCAGCCACGAGGACCAGGTCAGCCGGCCAGGCCGAGCCCAAGCCGGCCCCCGCTCGCCTCGGCGTCGTCGGTGGCCCCGGCCACGCCGGAACGGGCGGAACGGGCGGCGGCATGCAGGGCCTCGCCCGTCGTACGCAGCGCCGTCTCGAACACCTGGGCCCGCCGGGTCAGATCCATCACGTTTCCGCCGATGACCTCGAGATCCTCCGGACCTGGGCAGAGCACCGTCACCCGGGTGCCCGCCGCCTCCACCATCTCGACCTCCCGCATCAGCCGGCGGGTGGCGGCCCGGCGGACCTGGCGTTCGACCCGGGCCACCGTGCCACGGGGTCGGTCGAGGTGGAACGAGCAGGCCGGGGCGAGCACCAGGATCTCCGCGAGGCCCGCGTCGGCGAGAAGATCGACCGATGCGGGCGATCGGGTTCCGCCGTCAACGAATCGCTGGCCGTCCACCGCGACCGGGGCGTACCAGCCGGGAATGGCACACGACGCCATCACCGCCTCGGACAAGGTTGCCCGAGGCGCATCGGCCACACCGAACAGCACGCGCTCACCGGTGTCGAAGTTCATGGCCACCACCCGCAGCGCGGGCCTGGTGGGCCACCCGGTCGGATCGAGGCCCTTGCGGTCCATCGCCGCGGTCACCAGATCGCCGACCGCGGAGATCTTCCCACGGCCCTGTGGAAGCATCGCCGCCAGCGTGACCATCGGCGAGGACCGCCGGGGGTGCCGGGCACTGGCCGTCAGCAGCCTCGGTGAACCCATGCGCATCCGGGGGCGCGGGGGTAGGGAGGCACCGAGGTCGCGGTAGTCAAGAACGGGATCCCCCGCCTCGTAGATCCCCCGCTCGGAATTGGCCATCACGTCGATGCCGATCCCCAGACCGAGCAGGGCCGCGACCACCGAGCCGGCGGACGTGCCGACCACCAGGTCGGCTCCGCTCAGATTGCGGCCGGTCGCGGTCTCGACCGCCCGCATCGCGCCGATCATCCAGGCGGAGCCGAGCACTCCACCGGCTCCCAGGACCAGACCTCTGCGTGGGGCCCGTTTCCTGGTCATAGTCCACCTCCCGGCGCGGCGACCGGGAAGGGAGACGCATCGCGCTGGGATGCCCGCCGCCCGGCATGCTCGCTGCCATGTGGGCCGCCCGGTCGCACCTGGGCCGACCCGCCCACGAACGGCGTGCCCGCCTCGTCGGGACGGCCAGGGATGGGCCGGTAACAGTCCATGGTCCGCGTTGACCGTACCTTGCTGCTCCCGGCGCTCGAAGCGCCCGGGCAGTCCACCGGACTACTCCGGCGGCTCCTCGCTACTCTCTTCGGGGAAGCTGGTCTCCAGCACTCCCCAGTTCCGCAGCCGCTCGGCGAACTCCTGGGGGGTCGTGTCGTGGAGCAGGGCGAGCGCACGCACGTCGCCATCCCGGATGGACAGCACACGGCCGGCGTAGTCGTCCCGTTGGCGCTGGATCTGGGCGACCCACCGACGGACGAGAGCAGAGGAGTCCGGCGGAGCCTCGCTCAGCTTCTCCAGGTTGAGCACCGTACGTGGGCGACGCTCCCGCGGCGGCAGCTGATCCTCGTTGGGCAACAGCGCCGAGACCGGGACTCCGTAGAATCCCGCGAGTTCGGAGAGTTGATGCACGCTGATCATGCGGTCACCGCGTTCGTAGGAGCCAACGGCAGCGGTCTTCCACCGCCCCCGCGACTTCTGCTCCACTCCCTGCAGCGACAGACCCTGCTGTATCCGAATCGCCCGCAACCGGGCGCCCACGGCCTTCGCGTACTCTCGGCTCACCCGACACACCCCCAGCCGTCTCGAACGAGCATCACGTACCTCTCGCCACGCCCATAGGAGATCAAGGTACGACTCGTGTGGTGCTGGCGAGGCATGCTCCCACTAACGTAACGTTGCCGAAAGAGACCGCTCGCAGATACATATACGATGCTACGTTGCGTGACTTTCTTGTACGACTTCTCTCGCATCTCAGACTCTACGGATTAAGAAAGCTACTCTATGTAGTAAATTTTATAAGCTCGGAAGCTATCAGTGAGATCTCTCTCACGACTTGACCGAAGTCCCTCCACACAGCGATGCCCCCAAATTGCTCGCTGTAACCGCCCCCACTACACCAAGATGGCGACACGAATACTTTATGTCACGGTTACGCCAAGGGCGTAACCGTGAGTTGCCGACGCCGCGCAAGCAATCGGCCGGACGGCAGCAGGCCCAGCGGCAGGCCCAGCGGGGGATGCGGCCCCGGCTCGTCCGTCGGGACGGCCTGCCCGCTCACCAAGATCACCTGGTTCGCCGGACTCACCGAGTTCACCGGGCCTGGCGCCGCAGGCTCCCCCGCCGACGGCGGGGAGCCGCCGGGCGGCCAAGCAGCCGGCCGGCCAGCTCCCTGATCGCCAGCCGGGCCGGGGAGGTCGGAGCGATGTCACGCAGGAGCTGTCCGGCCACCTGGGCGGCGTCCAGCCCGGCGAGGTCGTAGGGCACCAGGGCCACCGGCTCGGTCCCGGTGTGGCGCAGAATCGCCCGACTGACCTCGCGGACCGGGTCTCCGCCCACGACCGAGGCGCGCAGCCGGTTCACCACGACAAGCGGGTCGACGGAGGGGACGGTCTCCCGCAGGTCGGACAGTCCCCGCACAAACCGGACCAGACCGACCGGTTCGGCAGACGCCACCGCCAGCACGACGTCGGCCGCGCCCAGCACGGCGAGCGTCGCTCCGTTACGCCGGGGCGCGGAGGTGTCGAACGACAGTTCCTCGTCCGTCTCCAGGCAGAACCCGCAGTCCACAACGACGAAGGACGCCAGGCGCCGGGCCATCGACAGCACGGTCTCAACGGATGCCGGGCGTAGCTCGGGCCATCGCGAGGGGCGGGGGATGCCGGGCAGCACTCGCAGGCCGCCGCCCAGATCCCGGCACAGTACAGCGAGCCGGGGCACGTCCAGCAGCCCCTGGTTGGCCGACCGGGCCGCCGCAGCCAGACCGGGGGCCTCCTCGAGCAGGCCGACGAGCTGCCCGACCGCGCCGCCGTAGGAGTCGGCGTCCACCAGCAGGGTGGAGGTCCCCAGCCCGGCGAGTTCGGCGGCCAGGCACAGCGCGATCGTGGTGCGTCCCGGCGCGCCGGCCGGACCCCAGACCGCGATCACCCGGCCCACCCGGCCGTCGCCCGGTCCGATCGGCCCCACGCCGTCGGTGACACCGATGGCCGGGGCGAGCGGCCCGAACCCGACGAGTGGTTCGCTGTAGGAACCGGGCGCCCGGGTCGCCGGCGCGGCCGCGTTCGTCGCCAGCGCCCGGGATGCCTCGACGACCGCTCCCGCGATGACCTCCGCGGTGGCGTCCGAGGGGATGACCGCGGCCACGCCGAGCTGCCGCAGCCGCCGGTCGCCGTCCTCGTCGCCGGGGGCGGTCAGCCCGACCACCGCAATGCCTGCCATGGCCAGGCGGGTCAACGCATCCCGGTCGAGCCGGCGCAGGTCCGCAGACAGCAGGGCAGCCCGGGCCGCGCCGGTGGTCGCCGCGGCCAGCAGGTCCGGCAGGTCGACGCAGCGGCGCACCACCGTAACCCCGAGGTCGCGACGATCGAAGGCCGAGACCAGGCCGGCCTCGACCATCGCATCGGTGACAGCGGTGAGGATCGGCAGGCTCACCGGCCGTACCCCGGCACGGTGGTCGGTCCCGTCGAGCCGACCCCACCGCGGGAGTCGCGCTCAATCTTCACGACGTCGACCCGCTCGCTCTGCGAGGCCGCGACGGCCTGGATGGCGTTGTCCACCGGCACGCGCAGCGTTAGCGAACGGTCCCCGCTGGTCAACTTCTCGAGGCTGACGAACTCGACGTCGTGCAGGACCAGCGCCTCGGCCCCCGCGCCCGCGGGCGCGGCCGGTGTGCTCCGGCCGGCCTGCTGATCGCCCCCGGTAGTGCTCGGCGCGACGGCGCCGCTCTGGAACACGAAGACGTCCACATGGTCACCCGGTCCGAGGGCCGGCAGCCGCCCGGCCTTCACGATGATCGGCACCAGCCGCGTCGGCTGGGTGTTCTGGCCGGCGAAGTCGGGCCCGCTCACCAGCTCGCCGGTGTCCACCGGCCGCGCCAGGGTGGCGCCGACCAGGTCGTCGAGACGGCTTCCCGGGTAGTAACGACCCGAGGTCCTCTCGTCGAGCCTGGCCGGCACCGTGGCGAGATCCCCAGCGATGATGATGTGCCCGGCCGGCATGTCCACCTTGGCGACCACCCACTGGCGGGTCGCGTCCGCGCTGGCGAACAGCCGCGCCCCGACGACCACCGAGACGAGCACGAGTAACACCCCGACGAGCAGCCGGGAGTCACGCCACCGTCGGCGGGTCAACCGACGGGCCGGGGGTGATGCCGGTGGCGGGGACGCCTCCGGGCGGGCCGGTGCCGCGGCGAGCTCGGTCACCGGGAGACCTCCCTTTTCTCCTGGCCGGACCATTGGTACATGTTCGCACCTTCCGGTCGCAGAGCGTACGCGGTCGTCGGCCCTGAGCCCAGCCAAACCAGCGAGGAATCGGATGCGGACCGAACGGGATCCGTCGACCTCTGGGCCAGGCGGGCACGGGTAGCGGACCAGTCCAGTACCTGCGAGCACGGGCTTTTGGCGGTATCCGCGTGCACTTATCCACAAGCACACGCATCCGGACGCGATAAGCGGTGGTATCTCTGATACACACGTGAGGAGAGAAATCTGCCCTCAGAAGGAGGACTTTGATGAACGACCGCTTCCTTCAACTCAGCGATGTGGCGGACATCCTCAACATCTCCTCCAGCCAGACCTACGCGCTTGTCCGCTCGGGCGAGCTCCCCGCCATCAAGATCGGGGGACGGGGCCAGTGGCGGGTGGAGCGCACCGAGCTGGAGGCGTACATTCAGCGCGCCTATGAACAGACCCGGGCCTTCGTCGCAGCCAATCCGATGAGCCGTAACGAGGCTCCGCCCGAGGACTAGGCGCAGTAGGCGCGGCGAGGTCAGGGGATCCGACGAACGTAGGCGATCGCGTCGAGGGGGATGGTCCAGCCGGAACGGATCTGGCCGCGCCGGGCGAACTCGCCGACGGCGTGTTCGGCCACCTCCAGGAAGTCCGAGCCGACCCGCACCGGCGTCCCGTGCAGGGTCACCCCGTCCACCAGCATGAGCGTGCACGCCGAGCGGTCCCGGACGAGCCCGCGCAGGACGTACCGCAGATCCAGCTTGGCCGCCAGCGGACCCTCATGACCCGGCTGGGCCGAGACCACCGGCAGGTTCTCCACGGCCAGCAGCGACCGCACCGGCACCAGAGCCTCCGTCGCGCCGGGCTCGGCGATGAGCAACCAGTCCACCCCCAGGGCCGACAGGGTGCCGTGCAGGATCTCGGGAGCGCGCTGACCACCCAGCACCCGGCAACGCGCCGGGTGTCCGACGACGGGTCGCATCCGATCGATCAACCGCAGGTAGGCAGCCTCCCGTCGGCTGCGGTCCGCGAGCTCGGCGGAGAGCTCGGCGGCCTCATTCGCCTCCCACTGCAGCTCCAGGTCGGCGAACAGATCCTCCCATCGCACGAAATTCCTCCCATAAAGGTAGATTTCGCTCACTTCCCCCCGCCACCCCTCACTCCCCACACAAGCAGGGTTGACAGCGAGCTTTCAGGGGTTTACACAAGCAAACGTAGGCAAACGAACGATCTCGACAACATCCGGCGGACAGGAGCACCCACAATGATCGCGAGGGCGGCTCGACAGACGCTGGCGCGGTTCGCCGGCGCGACCGCGGCCGCAATCACGGCGATCATATTGATCGTTTTCGGACCCCGGCTGGCCGACCTGCCGGAGAGCATCGAGGCCGCCCCAGAATGGTTCGCCGCCGCGCCCGAGCAGGCGCTGGCCACGATCATCGGGGTCGTCGCCTGGGTATGCCTGCTCTGGCTGTGCCTGGGGGTTCTGCTCAGCGCGCTGTCGGCCGTCCCCGGCGGAGTCGGCCGGCTCAGCGCGGCGCTGGCCCGCCGGATCGTTCCCCGCACGATGCGGCGGATGCTCGAGATCGGCCTCGGAGTGACACTCGTCGCCGGGGTGGCGCCGATCATCGCCGCGGTCCCGGCCTCCGCGGCCACCGGACCTGCGGGGACCGGTGTCAGTGCGGGCGCCACCGCCGCAC
>NZ_CDWWEW010000119.1:0-13261 GCF_977966315.1 Frankia sp. CeRuru1 | reverse complement strand
CTTCGGGTGACGTCATCGCGACCGATATCACGGGTGCCCCAGTGGGTTAGGGAACAACTCCGGCGGTTATCCTTGACAAGCCCCCGAAAAATCCTCTACGGAGGACCAGCGCGAGGAGGTGGCCGCTGTGAGTCCTGGCGGGTGCTCCAGTAAAGGCCGCTTCCTGCTCGTGGACGTCAGCCAGCGCTGAATCCCGGGCCGATGAGCGCGCACCGTCGCGTCCGGCCCGCGTCCACGGAACCCGGGTGGACGACGCCCGGGGCACTGTTCGGAAGTCCGGCCTGTTCGGACGCACGGCCCTCCTGTCCGGTGCAGCCGTGCCGTCGGCGACGGCGTCTCCGGCTCGGGAGTCGATGGTCACCGCGATCTCCCGGCCCGATCGGTTCGTGCCGGTAGCGCGGATCCACCCTGTCCCGGCCGGGCTTCCCTGATCCGTCCGGGTCGGCAGTCGCATGGGCCGCGAGCAGTGCACAAGCAGGTGCGGTCGATCGAAGTCGTGTCGACCAGAGGTCGCCGTGGCGGTGCCGCCCGCGGCCTGCTCGAGGAATGCGCACTCACAGCTGTCCGGCGGTGACTGGGGCGCGCGGAGGGGGATCTTCCATGAGCATCTCAACATCACGGGCCGCGGGACGTCGTGGTGCCTGCACCGAGCGTCTCGACCTGCCCGCTTCCGGCCGGGTCACACTGATCCCCCGGGGCATGGACCGGGAATCGGTCAGTCGCTTCGCGGAGGCCATCGCCCGTTTCCTGGGAACCGGGCGCTACCTCGCCATTCAGACCTGTATCGTGATCGTCTGGATAGCCTTGAACATCGCGCTACCGCTGCTGCGGTGGGATCCCTACCCTTTCATCCTGCTGAACCTGGCCTTCTCGACCCAGGCCGCCTACGCGGCGCCGTTGATCCTGCTCGCCCAGAACCGACAGGACGACCGTGACCGTGCCTCGCTGGCCGAGGATCGGGCGGTCGCTGTACGTATGCGGGAAGACACCGAGTTTCTCGCGCGTGAGATCGCCGCGCTCCGGCTTGCCCAGAGCGATGCGGCGACCCGGCAGTACGTGCGCGGCGAGCTGGCCGGCCAACTCGAATCTCTTCGCGGCGACATCGAGAGCCTGGTTCGGGACGCGGTTCGCGTTCCGCACCAGACGGCGTCGGATGAACGGGAGCCAACCGCGGCACGATCGCCGTCACGGCACGGCGGGCCGGCGTCCACGGCCGGTGGTGGCCTCCGGGAAACGAGCGACCCCGAGACCGAGGACCCACCCGCCACGGGCAAGCCGAATGCCGGGAATCCGGAACGCCCCCGGCGGCCCAAGCACCACAAGCGCAGGAACACCACGGGTGTGAGCACGACCGGCATCCTCCCTCGCTCCACGGACGCCGGGTATGCCACCCGCACCGGGAACCGCGAAAACGGCGGTCCCGACAGGAAGACGACGCCGACCATCGCCACCGGTCCCACCACGGAGACCACGCTCGACGACCCCACCCGGGAGGCCAGCGCGACGACGCACCTCAAGAACAGAGGAGTCACAACACACGGGCACCATAGCCTCTCTGTCCATACGGGCTCCTCCCGGCATTCAATGGGAAAGCCGCAACCAGTGGATTCCTCCACAGGAAACGCCCACTCGCGACACGGGTCGTGACCACCCTTCTGCGGAACGGGGCAACCCAGTAGCGTTCGACAGGTGCGTGTCCCCTGTCCGCCCCGGCATGACCCGCGTCGCCTCCGCGGAAGCCTCGGGCGGGCGCTGGTGGCCGTGGCGGTCCTCGGAGCGATTCTCGCCCCGTTCCTGAAGATCGTTCCGGCGGCCGCGGCCGTCCCACTCGCCGCACCGGCACCCACCGCCGCTTCCGACTCCGCTCCCCCGGCCGGTCTCACGGCCGGTCTCACGGCCGCCGAGTGGCTTGTCGCGGACGCGGGAAGCGGCGCCATCCTCGCCGCCTACCGCCCCCACGCCCAGGATCTCCCGGCCAGCACGATGAAAATCCTTACCGCGCTGACCGTGCTGCCCGGCCTGCCGCCGGACCGGGTCGTGACGGTCGACGAGAACGCCCCTCGGGTGGACGGCACGAAGGTCGGTCTCGTGCCGGGGGTCGGATACACCGTCCGTGACCTGGCGACTGCCATGCTGATCTCCAGCGGAAACGACGCGACCATGGCCCTGGTCCAGGCGAGCGGGGGAACCCCCGCCGTGCTGCAGCGGATGAACGCTCTGGCCAGGTCGCTCGGCGCGACGGACACCGTCGCCGGTGACCCGACCGGACTCGACAGTCCGGGCCAGGTCACCAGTGTGCACGACCTAGCCGTGCTCGGTCGGGCGGCGTTGGACAACCCGACGGTGCGGAGCTACCTGACGATCCCGCGCGCCTCGCTCGCCGGCCGGGGGGGTACCCGCTTCGAGATCCAGAACCACAACGCCCTGCTGCATTCCTACGAGGGGGCTATCGGGGTGAAGAACGGCTACACCATCGCGGCCGGCGCGACGTTCGTCGGCGCGGCCACCCGCGACGGCCACACCCTCATCGTCGCCCTGCTGCGGACGGCTCCCGCCTACGGCAAGGACGCACGCGCGCTGCTCGACTGGGGTTTCGCGCACGCCGACACGGTCACCCCGGTCGGGTATCTCGCGAACCCCAGGGCGACGGCGCCGGCGTCGAGCGGGCCCGCGGGAGACCGGCCCTCCGTCAGCCCGGCGGGTCCAGGGGTCGTGCCAACCGCCGGCGCGGCAACAGCCTCCTCGCGGCACGGCGTCGCCCGCGCGGGCGATCCTGGCAGCGGCATCGGCCCGATAACCTGGATCGCGATCGGCTGCACCGTCGTGGCATGCCTGCTCACCGCGCTCACCCGTCGAGCCGCCCGAGTGCGTCGGCGCCAGCACCGGCGGCGGCACGCGGCGGCGGGCCTCCGGGACGTCGAGCGCCCGTCGGGTCGGCCGCCCGCACCGCGCGACGGACACGTGTCCGTGAGGCTGAGGCCGGCGGCCGGACCTGATCAGTCCGACCCGCTGGATGTCCCCGAGGGTATGCGCCGGCGCAGGAGTGCCCGTACCCGGGCGGGGATGGGCACCGTGCCACGCGGGCTGCCCTCCGACGCCACCCGCAGCGGTCCGGCCAAGGATGGCTTCGCCGATGACGAGTCGGATGAAGCCGGCTCGAGCGGCGTCGAGCCGGTCTGGGAGCCGGACACCGGGCGGCGGGAGGCCTCCGGGTTCGGCGAGCCGCTCGACCGGTAGGACGCCGGCCCCGCGGATCCCGGCCCCGCGGATCCCGCGCCCGCGCCTGCCGCCGCCGCGTGGTCGGCCGCCGCGTGGTCGGCCGCCGCGGCGACGGAATGCCGGGCTGCCGAACCGGAGGGGAAGACGTCGGAGTTGTAGGGCGCCGTCACGGTCCAAGCCGCGACGAACAGCGTCCATCGCATGACGATGTTGATCCAGATGAGCAACCCGACGATCACCGCGAACGTACCGTACACCGGATTGCTCATGGTCTGCCCGACCAGCCAGGTGCCGACGATCTTGAGGATCTCGACTCCGACGGCGCCGAGCACCGCACCCCGGACCATCCGCACCCGGTCGGTCTGCTGCGGCAGCCGCCAGAACAGATAGAGGAAAACCGCGGTGTCGATCGCGAGGGCGACGAGCAGGGCCAGCAGGCCGGTCACCCAGGCCGCGGCGGTGCTGCCGGACAAGCCGATCCAGCTCAGGAATGACCCGGTGGCCGAAGTCGAGAGGCTGGTCACGACGAGTGAGGCCAACAGAGTCAGCCCCAGTCCCGCGAGCACCGTGACATCCCGCAGCCGCCGGGTGATGATGTTGCCAACGTCGATGTCCTGGTGCCATACGAGACGGATGGCACCCCGCAGCGCGTCGATCCACGCGAGTCCGGCGAGCAGGAGGCCGGCAAGACCGATAATGCCCACGCCGACCTTGGCGTTGCCAATCGAGGCAACGTCGAGCTTGTCCGCCAAACCCGGAAGATAGTCGTTGATCTGCCGGGTCAGGCTCTCCTGCACATCGGGGTACGCGTCCACGACGAAGCCGGTGACCGCGAAGGCCAGCGCGACCAGCGGGAAGAACGACAGGAACGCAAAGTAGGTCGCCGACGCCGCGAGACGATCACCGCCGTCGGCTGTGTAGCGGGAATATGCCCGGATGAGGTGATCGAGAAAAGGACGTTTCCGGCGTACTGCCACAGCGGTGCCGGAAACCGTCCCGACACTGGCCCGTACCGCCTGACGAGGTCCCGCCACATTCGTTACTGTCCCCCCGGCGACGCGCGCTTACTCCCGAGATCCGAGTGTGGCGCGTCGCCCCCCGCCGCCCACCGGTTCCGGCCCACGCGCAGGGCGACCGAACGGGAAGAAGCGTAGTTGCCGCCAGCGCAGGTCGGCGCCTCTTTCATACAGCCCGAACCCGTTGACTTCGAACTGCGCCTGATATTCGGCGAGCGCATCGAAGGCGCGGTCCAACGCGTCCTCGGCGAGGTGGTGCGCGACGGTGACGTGCGGATGGTAGGCGAAGCTGAGCGGCCGGTCGAGAGGACCGGACCGCACCACCGCCGCCAGTTTCTCGCACCGGAGGATACCCATGGCAAGGGCGACGAACACGACCGGGGACAGCGGCCGGAACGTGCCGGATCCCCGCAGGCGGATGGTGAACGGGGAGTTCGCCCGCGCCGCCCGCGCGAGGTGGCGCTCGATCACGGGCAGGTCCACGAGCCCGACGGAGGTCGGACCCAGCAGGGTGACGTGCGGGACGATGAGGGCTGCGTTCGGATCGCCGAGTCGCTCCCGCCAGTCCTGAAGCTCTGTGCGGTACGGCTCGGGGATGCCGATCGCCACGCCGATGTCCACCCGACCCGCGGAACCGACCGGATCGACCGGATCGACCGGAACAACCGATTCACCGGGATCAACAGCCGGGACAACCTGGACGGTATGACCGTTCACCCCCTCAGTCATACGGGACCGGCTCCCCGACGAAAGCAGCGACGATCGCTACTCTGCGTATCCATACCTGCCTGCGCCGGGTGAGGAACCGGCCGTCGGGATCGGTCTCGCCGAGGAAACATGCCGACATCATGGCCCATGAGCCACGGCCGTCCCGCGCGGACCATGGGAAGGAGAGCCGGGTTCCAGATCATGACCAAAAGCTGACAATGCCCTCGGAAGAAACCGGCATCCGACCGGAAACGGTCACTGACGGCCGCGCCGCCCCGCCCTTTCTCGCACGTCACGCCGAGCGGTTTGCGGACCACGAGGGGGCCTGCGCCAGGATCGCGTCCGCCAGCGGTGGCCAGGCTCGCTGGGCCCACTCGCCAAAATCACGATCACAAAGAGTCACACATGCGAGGCGGACGACGGGATCCACCCACAGGAAGGTCCCGCTCTGCCCGAAGTGGCCGAAGGTCGACGGCGCGTTGGAGCTGCCCGTCCAGTGCGGGTGCTTGTTGCCGCGGATCTCGAAGCCGAGTCCCCAGTCGTTGGGGGTCTGCTGGCCGAAACCCGGCAGCACGCCGGCAAGTCCGGGAAAGGCGACCGAGATGGCCGTGGCGAACGTCGCGGAGGTGATCAGCGTCGGGGCGAGGAGCTCGGCAGCGAAGCGTCGCATGTCGGCAAGCGTCGCCGTCACGCCGGAGGCCGGGGATCCCGTCAGCCGGGCACCGTGCATCCCGAGGGGCTCGAAGACCGCCTGGGCGAGGTAGTCGGCGAAGGCGATGGTGGTCGCCTTCTCCAGCGCCTCCCCCAGCCGCTCGAACCCGGTGTTGGAGTAGATGCGACGGGTACCCGGGGGGGCCAATGTGCGGGTCCCCGAGAACGCGAGCCCGGAGGTGTGGGCGAGTAGATGAGCCACGGTGGACCTGGGGGGTCCGGCGGGATCGTCAAGCCCGATCGCGCCCTCCTCCACGGCGATCAGGACCGCATAGGCGCTGAGCAGCTTCGACACCGAGGCCAGCCGGAAGGGGTGATCGAGTGGTCCGGTCCGCGCCACCTCCCGGACCCGCGGGGTCACCGCTGCGTCCGGCCACCCGGACCCCGCACCCGGTCCGACCGCCTCGTCCGCCCGACCCATCACCGCGACCGCGACGGTCTCGACCGGCCACGCCGCCACCTGTCCAAGAGCGTCCACGTTCCGCACTGTACGAGGTTTTCCCGCCGGTCCCGACGACCCGGGCACCCGGTCCACCCCGCGGGCCGGGCGAGGCGGGGCATGCGTCCACCGGGGGGCAGCCGGCTGCGAGACTGGCTGGCGTGCAGACCCTCACATCCTCGTCCGGCCCGCCCGCCCCGCATGACGAGCACCCCGGAGAGAACGCCACCACGGAGGCCCGAGGATCCGGCGTGACCCCGAGGGACGGCGTGGATCCGAGGGACGGCTCAGGTCCGCGGGAGCGGGCGGGGAGACGTGACATCACGGGAACCGCAGGACCACGATACGTAACGGCAGGACCAGTCAAGGACGCTGACACGATCACCGTCGCCACCCCGATCGTGCGCGTGGACGAGGCGGTCGATCTACTTTCCCGCACGATCGACGTCCTTGTCGTCGGGGGCGGCCCGGCCGGCAGCGCGGCGGCTCTGGGCGCCCTGCGGGAACGCCCGGACGCACACGTCGTCATCGTCGACGCCGCTGAGTTCCCCCGGGACAAGACCTGCGGTGACGGCATCGCCCCGCACGGCCTGGACGTCCTGCGTGATCTCGGCGTGACCGATGCGGTCGCCGGGTACCGGCCGGTGGACCGCATGCGCCTGCGCACCCCAGGGGGCGCCGAGGTGGCCACTCCCTCGGCCCGAGCCAACTACGTGGTACCCAGGGAGGTCTTCGATGCCCGTCTCGTGGCCGCGGCCCAGGCACGTGGGGCTCAGCTGATCCAGCGGCGCGTGCGGTCCCTGGAACTTACCGACCGGCCGCGCCTGGACGGTCGGGGACGGGAGCCGGTCGTCGTGGTCAACGGCACGCTCACGGCGCGGGTCGTCATCGGCGCGGACGGCGCGAACTCCGCGGTACGCCGCGGGCTCGGGCTGCCGGGTAACCCCCCCGAGGCGATGGCGATCGCCGTGCGGGCCTACACCGACGTCGCCTTCGACGACGGCCCCCCCGAACAGTTCATCCACATGACCGACGAGGGTTGGCCGGCCTACGCCTGGTCGTTCCCGATCGGCGACGGCCGTGCGAACATCGGCTACGGGATGCTGCGGTCCCGGCTGGCCGGCGGGACGGACGGAACGAGCGCCAAGACCGTCCTGCGCCGCACGCTCGCCCGCATGCTGCCCGAGACACCGGCGCATCCGGCCACGCTGCGGGCCCATCATCTGCCGCTGTCGACCCATCGCCCCCGGCAGCCGAACGGTCCCGTGCTGCTCGCCGGGGACGCGGCCTCCCTGATCAACCCCCTGACCGGGGAGGGCATTTACTACGCGGTGCTGTCGGGGTCGCTGGCCGGGCATGCCGCCGTCCGCGCGGCGCACCCGGCCAGCGCGGGCCGGGTCTACCGACGCGCTCTCGACGCGGAGCTGGGACGGCATCTGCGGCACACGGCCCTGCTCGCCGGTCTCGCCGGGCGGCGCCGCACGCTGATGGACGCGGCGGTGCGGGCCGCCCGCACTCGTACCGAGCTGTACGACACGCTCGTCGAGATCGGACTGGGCCGCGGCACGATCCCGGCGAGTTCCCTGACCCGTCTGGCGATGCGGCGCACCATGACCGGCCTGCGCTAACCCGTCACGGGCCGATATAGGGAACAGCGAATGTGAGGATTATCACAGATACTCCAAACAGAAGGAGAATACCCACATCGAAGGCCCGTCCCCGTACCGCCAGCAGGCCGATCCGCCGTGCCGGCAGCACCAGACGGGCCAGAGCGGCCATCACCAGGACCACGCCGACGACCACCATTCCTCGGCGCCATCTGTCCTGGAAGACCAGCACCAGCCCGACGGTGACCCCGGCGAGCACCAACGCGAAGGTGGCCTCCCGCCGTAGCCAGCCGCCGATCCCGCCCCCGTCGCCACGCCCGGCAGTCCCGGGCCCGGCGGGTGCGCCGGGCGTGACGAATGGTGGCGGGGAGGCAGCTGGGACCGGTGTTCTCCGGGATCCGGAGATGGTCCCTGCCACTGGTGGCCCAGGCTCCGCACCGACCGCCGACTTCCGGTGCTCCTCGGGGCCGACCAGCGGGGAGGACACCGGACGCCACGGGTCGTGCGATGGGATGCCGTCGCCCTCGACCCGCTCCGGTGGGGACGATCCGGGCTGACCCGGGGCGGCCGGCGGGGCCGGTGCCGGCGGAACGGGACGGTCGAACCGACGCAACCCGCGATACTCGGCGGGAAGGCGCTCGTCACGATCCTCGATCGGACGGAAGACGTCGACGCGGGTGGTGCCCGGCCACGACGGACGCCGCCGGTCCGCTTCCGCCCCAGCGCGGCGCAGCGGCAGCTCTGCCCGCTCCGCCCGGGGATCGGGCGCCTCATGTCCGCCGGAATATCCGTCGGATCGGTACAGCCCCCCCGGCCCGGGGCGGCCTGGATCACCCCCGGGTCGAGCCGGGCCGGAGCCGCGCACCGCGTCGGTCACCCTCGCCTCCGGCAGCGGTTGGGATCTCCTGCTGGACAGTGGCCCCGTACGGGACATGGTGGCGTCCCCACCATCATCGGCGACGGCTTCCACCCGAGTGCAGGATGCATCGAACACCAATCCAACCAGGACATCGGTCCTTACCAACACACGGTAGGCCGCCTGCGGCATCCGGCGCCCACGGACGCACGAGAGCACGGCGGAGCCACGCCGGGGCGGCGCACGCCGGGGCGGCGCACGGCGGGGCGGCGCACGGCGGGGCGCGGACCGGGTGTCGACATCCCACTCGCCGGCCCCAGCGTCTCCCGGCCGCAAGCCGAGATCGTTCGACGCGGCCCGTATCTCTGCGTCTCGAGTCTCTACGTCTCGAGACGCAGGGCTGTCCCGAAACGGCGCCCGGGTGAACGGCCGGCCCGTCGGGCGGCGGATCCTCCACGACGGCGATCTGCCCGATGCCACGACCTGCCGGAGCGGGGGATAGCCGCCCTATATCACATGCCAGCGGTCAAAGATGCGATTACCCCATCCGAACACATCACGCGCACAATATGCAACACCCCCACCTATAGGCATCATGCAGGCTTAGGGCAGACTTCCGGCCGCAGTGCCCAAGTGGGATGGAGCGTGACGTGACAGACGAATCACCACACAGCAAGAAGCTGCAGGAACTGATGTTCCGGGCCTGGGAGACCTTCGGGGACGCCCGACACCTGGACAGCGACGACCGAGTGTTCGTCCAGGCGCTGGCGAGGCAGACAGCGGATCGGATCTCGGTGCTCTACGGCGCGAGCTGGCGCGACGCCCTGGACTGGGTCGCCCAGCGCTATGTGCCGAACGGCGACCAGCCCGGCGGTGCGCTCGCGGCGGCGGCCAGCCCGACGGCGACGACGTCCAACGGCAGCGCCAGCGGGCGTCGGGGCTCGGCAGCCGCGGAGGCGAACGCCGCCTCGTGAAGTGAGGGCACCGAACGGCGCACGGCGCCGTTGGGCGGCGCCACGGACGAACCACCAGAGCCACCAGAGCCGGTCGGAACATCGACCGAGGCCAGCCGGCCGGCGGGTCGGGACAGAACGTCCGGGGACAGACGACCGGGCACCGATCAGCAGTCGTCCGGTCCGCCATGGCCGTCCGGTCCGCCATGGCCATCCGGAGCGGACGAGCGGACGGGAGCCCGGCCCGGCGCGGCCGCGGCCGGACTGTCGCTGTCCCAGGCCGATCATCGGCCTGACAGTGATCATCTACCGGAGGTCAAGCAGCGTCCCGGACGCCTGCCCAGTGCCCGACCGGACACCCGCACCGACGCGCCGGGGGCGCCCGGCGTCGTGGCGAGCGACGGCACCGGGATCGCCGGCGACACCGGCGACACCGTGGAGTCGACTCCTTCGATCGAACTGGAGTATCGGCGTACGGACGGGCATCCGCGATGGGGCCACCGATTCCGGTGAAGACATGCGCTGGTGAAGAGATGCGTGCCGGTGCCGCCGACGACTCCTCGGCAAAGGCTTCGGCCGGTGGCTGGCGGAACATACGCCGGTGCCACCGGCCTGGTGGCCCGCTGTCAGTGCGCGAAGTGGCGGACACCGCTGAAGTAGAGCGTGATGCCGGCCTCTCGGGCGGCCGTGATGACGAGCTCGTCGCGCACCGACCCGCCCGGTTCGACCACGGCCCGCACCCCCGCCTCGGCGAGCACCTCGAAGCCGTCAGGGAACGGGAAATAGGCGTCGCTCGCGGCGACGGCCCCCTTCGCCCGGTCCCCTGCCCGGGTCACCGCGAGCCGGGCCGCGTCCACCCGGTTCACCTGGCCCATCCCGACGCCGACGGTGGCACCGCCGGACGCGAGGAGGATGGCATTCGACTTCACCGAGCGCACCGCCCGCCAGGCGAACCGCAACTCGGCCAGTAGGGCCTCGTCCGCAGGTGATCCCGCCTCCAGCGTCCATCCGGACGGCTCGTCGCCCGGCGCCTCGACGGCGTCCCGCGACTGCAGGAGCAGGCCTCCGCTGATCTGACGCAGTTCGATCCCGCGCTGGTGCGGCGGCGGCGGGCACTCCAGCAGCCGGATCGACGGCTTACGGGAGAGGATCTCCACCGCGGCGGGTTCGTATGCCGGTGCGACGACGACCTCGGTGAAGATCTCCGCGATCTGTTCGGCAAGCTCGACCGAGACCGGACGGTTGGTCGCGATCACCCCGCCGAAGGCGGAGACCGGGTCGCAGGCATGCGCCTTGCGGTGGGCCTCGGCGATGGTGGCGCCGACCGCGATGCCGCAGGGGTTGGCGTGCTTGATCACGGCCACGGCGGGCTCGGTGAAGTCGAACACTGCTCGGCGGGCGGCGTCGGTGTCGGTGTAGTTGTTGTAGGACATCTGCTTGCCGTGCAGCTGACGGGCCGAGGCGAGGCCGGGCCGACCCCCGGCGTCGCTCTCCACGTAGAGCGCGGCGCGCTGATGGGGGTTCTCGCCGTAACGCAGGACCTCCGTACGATGCCACTGCGCGGACAGCACGTCGGGCCATCCGCTCTCCCGCGCCACCTCGTCCGGCGCGACGGCGCCGGCGAACCACGAAGACACGGCGATGTCGTACGCCGCGGTGTGGGCGAACGCCTTCGCGGCGAGCCGGCGGCGAGCGGGAAGATCATATCCGGATCCGCGGACTGCGGCGGCCAACTCGGTGTAGTCGCCGGGTGTGACGACGACGGCGACCGACGCATGGTTCTTCGCCGCCGCGCGGATCATGGCCGGACCGCCGATGTCGATCTGCTCGATCACCTCGTCCTCGCTCGCACCGGAGGCGACCGTCGCGGCGAACGGATACAGGTTGACGACGACCAGGTCGAACGGGGCGATGTCGAGTTCGGCCAGCGCCGCGGCGTGCTCGGCGTTACGCAGATCGGCCAACAGACCGGCGTGCACGTGGGGGTGCAGCGTCTTGACGCGACCGCCCAGCACCTCCGGAAACCCGGTCACGGTGCTCACCGGTGTGACCGCCAGCCCGTGACGGGCCAGGACGTCGGCGGTCGAACCGGTCGAGACCACCTCGACGTCGGCCACGAGGAACGCCTCCGCGAGGACGTCGAGCCCGCTCTTGTCGTAGACGCTGACAAGCGCCCGTCGCAGCGGCCGCCGCCCGGTGGGGACCACTTCGCCGGGCTCGGATCCGCGGACAGCCCCGCCCTCGCCGGCCACACCTTCGCCCGATGACGTCATGATTCCTCCTGTATCCAAACTTCTACCGATGCGGGAGACCCATGCTCGCCCCGTCGAGGTCCGGCCGGGGCCGAGTCGCCGCTCCCGGCCCGCACGATCTCGCCGATCGTCGCGACGAACAGTCCTCGCTCGACGCTCTGGATCCGTGCATGAAGTGTCTGCTCGGTATCGCCTGGCTCAACCGGCACCGCCCGCTGAGTGATGATTGGACCGGTGTCAACGCCTTCGTCAACCCAGTGCACCGTCACCCCGCTGACCTTCACCCCGGCGGCCAACGCGTCACGCACCGCGGTGGCTCCCGGGAAGGCGGGCAGCAGCGACGGGTGGGTGTTGATCGTCCGGAACCGGCCGATCACCCGGGCACTGAGAATCTTCATGTAGCCCGCCAGGACCAACAGATCGGGCGCGAACTCGGCGATCCGCCCAGCCGTCGCGGCGTTGAAGGCATCCCGGTCCGCGTGGTCCTCGAGACGAACGGTGAACACCGGGACCCCCGACGCCCGGGCCCGCCGTTCCGCGCCGGTGCCATAGCGGTCGGTGCCGACCGCCACGACCGCCGCGCCGAACCCGGGGTCCGCGGTTGCGTCGAGGATCGCCTGCAGGGTGGTTCCCGCTCCCGAGGCGAGCACGACGAGACGAGCAGACACAGACACACTCCGTAAGCAGAATCGGGCGACACGACGAGCCGCCCGCTGCGCAACCGCCATCTGCGGACGGCGGCGGAACAATGGCCGGTCCGACTGTACTGACTCGACCAGCTCCGCCGCTTCCCGCCGGAAACGCGCGCACCGGCGCCCGCCGGGCGTGGCCCGCCAGGCAGCCACCTGAGCCCGGGGCTGCCGATCATGCCGCCGGAACCCATCCGGCGAGGAGATCTGCCAGCCACGCGTCGATGGCCTGGGCGGACGGGACCTCGCAGGCCGCCGGAGACGACAGCCCGTCAGCCAACGAGCGCAGCCCCGCACACCCGTCCTCCTCATCCCCACCCGTGCCGCCCGCTGCACAGGTGCACCCGGCGGAGGCCGCGGGGCCCGCACCTCCCTCGAAGCCCTCATCGAGCTCGCCGTAGTCCCGCCCGTCCAGCAGATCACCCGGCCGGCACAGGTAGAGCTCAGCCAGCCGTGACAGGACCTGTGTGGAAGGCGCCCGGCCGCCCTTGGCCGGCCAGCTCTCCCAGTACGAGAAGGTCTTACCGGTCTTGGCCGGCCCCGAACCGGGCCACCGCTCGTTCCAGCGGCGTGCGGCCTCCTCCTGCGTCCAGCCGTGCGCGAGGCGGAACGCGACGAGCGCGCTCAGGTGATGGCGGGCCTGCAGTCTTCGGGCGATACGGCGATAGGACCAGCCCAGCTCCCGCAGGCGAAGTGCTTCAGCCCGGATACGGGCGACCGTGACCGCCACGACGACCTCCGTGAAGATGATCCAGTGCGGTCACGGTAACCGACGGCGCAGACAGTTTCGGATGCCGACGGGGTGCCGGGC
>NZ_CDWWEW010000118.1:0-13276 GCF_977966315.1 Frankia sp. CeRuru1 | reverse complement strand
ATTTTCTGACTCCTGGCTGGCGGCACCCGCTCCAGCGCCGCCGGCGAATCTGGGGGACCGAATTCGGGGGACCTGAATACGGTCTGCGCTCCCTGGACCGTGACTGACTCCCCAAAACTCGGCTGCCCGGGCAGCCTGCCCGGAGCCCGGCAGGTCGCGGGAGCGGCCGGCTTCCGCCTCCTGGTCATGGTGGCATCTATTGTATGGATGTCCTACTATCGGGAAGCCGAGGGTTCTAGGTATCTCCGTCCGCCACATCGTCCCCGGGAGCCGCTTCGATGTCCTCCGACGCGATGTCCTCCGACGGCCGGCACGAGCCGGCTGCCGCGCTGCACACACCAGTTCATCCGGTCCGGATCGTGACGGCGACCTCCCTCTTCGACGGGCATGACGCGGCGATCAACATTATGCGTCGCCTGTTGCAGGCGCAGGGCGCCGAGGTGATCCATCTCGGGCATGACCGCAGCGTCGAGGAGGTCGTCACCGCCGCGATCCAGGAGGACTCCCAAGGGATCGCCCTGTCGTCCTATCAGGGCGGGCATGTCGAGTACTTCAGCTATCTCATCGAGCGCCTCCGCGCGCGCGGAGCAGGCAACGTCCGGGTCTATGGCGGCGGCGGCGGGGTGATCGTGCCGGCGGAGATCGACCTGCTGCACGCGCGCGGGGTCGCGCGCATCTTCTCCCCGCAGGACGGGCAGCGGCTCGGTCTCGCGAAGATGATCAATATGATCATCGAGGCCTGTGACGTCGATCTGACGGAGGACGGGCCGAAGCTCGATGCGGTGGCGGCTGGTGAGGACGGCGCGCTCGCCCGGGCGATCACCGTGCTCGAGGTGGGCCGGGACCCGCGACTCGCGGCGGCGCTGCAGGACGAGGCCGCCCGCCGGCCGCGGGTTCCGGTTCTCGGTATCACCGGCACGGGTGGTTCGGGAAAGTCCTCACTCACCGACGAGCTGATCCGGCGCTTCCGCCTCGACCAGGGCGACAGCCTGCGGATCGCGGTGCTCGCCATCGACCCCAGCCGTCGGCGGGGCGGCGGTGCACTGCTCGGTGACCGCATCCGGATGAACTCCCTGGGTGATGGCACAGCAGGGAACGTGTTCTTCCGGTCGCTGGCGACGCGCGCGGGGGGCAGTGAGGTTCCGGCTCCCTTGGCGGATGTGATCACGGCCTGCCGGGTGGCCGGTTACGATTTGGTGATCGTCGAGACGCCGGGCATCGGGCAGGGTGACGCGGCGATCGTTCCGTTCTGCGATGTTTCGCTGTACGTGATGACACCCGAGTACGGTGCGGCCTCACAACTCGAGAAGATCGATATGCTGGACTTCGCCGACGTGGTGGCGGTGAACAAGTTCGAGCGGCGCGGCGCCGAGGATGCCCGGCGTGACGTCGCCCGGCAACTGGTGCGCAACCGGCAGGCGTTTGACCAGTCCTGGGAGGACATGCCCGTCTTCGGCACCTCGGCCGCCCGGTTCCACGACGATGGGGTGACCGCTCTGTATCAGCACCTCGTCGGGCTGCTACGCAAACACGATCTGTCTACCGTGTCCGGCTCGTTGCATCCGGTGCACGGGCGGACCTCCACCGAGCTGACCACGGTCATTCCGTCCGCCCGGGTACGCTACCTGGCCGAGATCGCCGAGACGGTGCGGGGCTATCACGCCGAGACCGAGCGCCAGGCACTGCTGGCCCGCCGTCGTGAGCATCTGACGACGGCCCTTGCGGCACTGGCCAGCGCTGGCGCTGGCGCGGCGCCGGCGGAGCCCACCACCCTCGCCATGCTGCGCGACGAGGCCGAAGCCGCCCTGGCTCTCTGGACGAGGGAGCTCCTGGCGCAATGGCCGGCGATCGTCGAGGAACGTCAGGGCGAGAAGATGACCTATCTCGTCCGGGGAACCGAGATCCACACCCCGCTGGTGCGCACCACGCTCAGCGGGACTTCGGTCCGGCGGGTGGCGGTACCCGCCATCGACGACGACGCTCGCCTGATCCGCTTCCTGCGGCGTGAGAACCTGCCGGGCTACTTCCCCTTCACCGCCGGCGTCTTTCCGTTCAAACGGGCCGGGGAGGCCCCGGCGCGAATGTTCGCCGGTGAAGGTGACCCCTTCCGGACCAACCGCCGGTTCCACTTCCTCTCCGCCGGCTTGCCCGCGACCCGCCTGTCCACCGCCTTCGACTCGGTGACCCTCTACGGCCGCGATCCCGCGTCCCAGCCCGACAGCTATGGCAAGATCGGCACGTCGGGCGTGTCGATAGCGACGTTGGACGACATGAAGGTCCTGTTCGCCGGGTTCGATCTGTGTGATCCGTCGACCAGCGTCTCGATGACCATCAACGGCCCGGCGCCGACGATCCTGGCGATGTTCCTGAACGCCGCGATCGACCAGCGCCTAGACGCCTTCCGCGCCGAGCACGGCCGGGAGCCGAGCGCGGACGAGGCCGCCGAGGTCCGGGCCCGCACGCTGGCCACGGTCCGTGGCACCGTGCAGGCGGACATCCTCAAGGAGGACCAGGGGCAGAACACCTGCATCTTCTCCACCGAGTTCGCGTTGCGGGCGATGGCGGACGTGCAGGAGTGGTTCATCGAACACGCGGTCCGGAACTTCTACTCGGTATCGATCTCCGGTTATCATATCGCCGAGGCCGGCGCTAATCCTATCAGTCAGCTCGCGTTCACCCTGGCCAACGGCTTCACCTACGTCGAGGCCTATCTGGCCAGAGGGCTGCGCATTGACGATTTCGCCCCGAACCTGTCGTTCTTCTTCTCCAACGGGATGGATGCGGAGTACACCGTCATCGGGCGGGTGGCTCGCCGGATCTGGGCGGTGGCCATGCGGGAGCGCTACGGTGCCGCCCCCCGGTCGCAGATGCTGAAGTATCATGTACAGACGTCGGGCCGGTCGCTGCACGCGCAGGAGATGACCTACAACGATATCCGGACCACGTTGCAGGCGCTGTGCGCGATCTACGACAATTGCAACAGCCTGCACACCAATGCCTACGACGAGGCTGTGACGACTCCTACGGAGAGCTCCGTCCGCCGCGCGTTGGCCATCCAGATGGTCATAGATCAGGAATGGGGACTCGCCGCCAACGAGAATCCCCTGCAGGGATCGTTCATCGTCGATGAACTGACCGACCTGGTCGAGGAGGCGGTGCTCGCCGAGTTCGAGCGGATCAGCGACCGCGGCGGTGTACTCGGCGCGATGGAAACCGGCTATCAGCGGGGACGCATCCAGGACGAGTCGATGCTGTACGAGCGGCGCAAGCACGACGGCACCCTGCCGATCATCGGGGTGAACACGTTCCTGCGGCCCGAGCCGGCCGGCACCGATCCCGACTCCGAGGGAGGCCCGATGGAGCTGGCGCGGGCCACGGAGGAGGAGAAGCAATCTCAGCTCACTCGGCTGGAGGAGTTCCACCGCCGGCACGGCGCCGAGGCGGGCGCCGCCTTGGAACATCTGCGGGAGGTCGCCAGGAGCGGGGGGAACACGTTCGCGGCGCTGATGGAGGCGGTCCGCGTCTGCTCCCTCGGGCAGATCTCCCAGGCATTCTTCGACGTGGGTGGGCAGTATCGCCGTAACGTCTGATTATGTCCCGGGTGGCGCCCGCCGTTACATCGATCGGCGTTACGCTGGTCGATGCGCCGGGCGCCGCGGCAATCTCCGGGTACGCATGAATCTTTGCCAGCGCGTCCGTCCTGGGGTGCAATGGACGCTGCCCGCCGCGACGGTCCCCGGCTGCCAGGCCGGGCGGGAACCGTCCCATGAAGTGCAGGAGCGTCGACAAGTCGTGGCCACCCCGAAACCGTTGCCAACCGACCCCATAGCGGAGGCCCATCGGCACTGGACTGCCCACGGCTGGGGGGCGGCCGCGGACGGCATGGCAGCGGTCACCTCCCTGATGCGGGCGCAGCAGATCGTCCTCGCCCGGGTTGACGAGGTCCTGCGCCCCCTCGACCTGACCTTCGCGCGCTATGAGCTGCTGATGCTGTTGATGTTCAGTCGGGCCGGAGCGCTGCCCCTCAACAAGATCGGAAGTCGGCTGCAGGTCCATCCGACCAGCGTCACCAGCGCGGTCGACCGGTTGGAGGCGAGGGGGCAGGTGCGGCGTACCCCGCATCCCACGGACCGGCGGGCGATTCTCGCTAAGATCACCGAGGAGGGCCGGGCCACTGCCATGACCGCGACCGAGAAGCTCAACGACACCGTCTTCGCCGATCCCGGGCTGGGTGACGGCGGGGTGCGCACGCTCATCGACCTGCTGACCGATCTGCGCCGGGCCGCCGGCGACTTCTGATCCGACGGCCGCCTGATCCGACGGTCGCCCCGGAGATCGGTGTGATCCGCTCTCCCGTCGCCGTCGGCCCGTCCGCGACTACCCTCTAAAGCTGTGACCTACCTCGACCACGGGGCGACGACGCCGATGCGACCGGAAGCGCTCGCCGCGTACACCGCGGTGCTTGCCGATACCGGCAATGCCTCGTCTCTGCATGCCAGTGGCCGCCGTGCCCGCCGCATCGTCGAGGAGTCCCGCGAGACGCTCGCCGGAGTGCTGGGCGCCCGCCCGTCCGACGTGGTGTTCACCGGAGGCGGTACCGAAAGTGACAACCTCGCCCTGAAGGGTCTGTACTGGTCACGCCGCCGGGCCGAACCGGGCCGGCGGCGGGTACTGGTCAGCGCCGTCGAGCACCGGGCCGTCCTGGACACCGCCGACTGGCTCGGCCGGGCGCAGGATGCCGAGGTCGAGCTGCTCGCGGTCGATGCCGCGGGAACCGTGCATCCGGACACCCTCGCCGCCGCCCTCGACCGGGATCCGGACTCGGTGGCCGTCGTGTCGGTGATGTGGGCGAACAGCGAGGTCGGCACCGTTCAGCCGATTGCCGAGCTCGCGACGATCGCGCACCGTCACGGCGTGCCCTTCCACACCGATGCCGTGCAGGCGTTCGGCCAGATCCCGATCGCCGTCACCGACGAGGGCCCCGACGCCATCACGGTCAGCGCGCACAAGATCGGGGGGCCGATCGGTGTCGGTGCCCTGGTGGTGCGCCGGGGATTGGCGATGGAGCCGCTGACCCACGGCGGCGGTCAGGAGCGCGACATCCGGTCCGGAACGCTGAACACGGCCGGGGTGGCGGCGTTCGCGGCGGCCGCGGCGAAGGCGTGCGCCGAGGCGCCGCAGGAGAGCGTCCGGCTGGCGGCCCTGCGTGACGACCTGGTGCGCCGGGTCCGGGCGGAGGTCCCGGAGGCGGTGCTCAACGGCGCCCCGCTGCTCGGGGACGGCGGCAGTGGGGACGGCGGCGGTCCAGGGCCGCACCGGCTGCCGGGAAACGCCCATCTGACCTTCCCCGGCTGCGAGGGAGACTCGCTGCTGATGCTGCTCGATGCCCGGGGGATCGAGTGTTCCACCGGCTCGGCCTGCTCCGCCGGAGTGGCGAGGCCGTCGCACGTGTTGCTCGCGATGGGAGCGGATGAGGCACACGCCCGCGGATCGCTGCGGTTCTCTCTCGGGCACACCTCACGGGCCTGCGACGTCGACGCGCTGGTCGCGGCGATCGGGCCGGTCGTCGAGCGGGCGAGCCGCGCGGGGGCGCTGGCCGGCACGAGCGGCAGCCTGAGCGGCACCTGAGATGCGATGCCCATGATGCCTCGCTCCCGTCCACGTGGTTCCCTGAGGTTCGGCGGAGATTCGGGGAGGTGATGGTCTGATGCGGGTGCTCGCCGCGATGTCCGGCGGGGTCGACTCCGCCGTCGCCGCAGCCCGGGCGGTCGACGCCGGTCACGACGTCACCGGGGTGCATCTGGCGTTGTCGCGCTCGCCGGAGTCGGACCGGACCGGAGCCCGCGGCTGCTGCACTCTCGAGGATGCCCGGGACGCCCGGCGGGCCGCCGACATCCTCGGCATCCCGTTCTACGTCTGGGATCTCGCGGACCGGTTCGAGACCGACGTCATCGAGGAGTTCGTCGAGTCCTACGCGGCCGGTCGCACGCCCAACCCCTGCGTGCGCTGCAACGAGCGCATCAAGTTCGCGGCCGTACTCGACAAGGCCCTCGCGCTCGGCTTCGACGCCGTCGTCACCGGGCACCACGCCCGGCTCGATCCGGACGGCACCCTGCGCCGCTCGGTGGATCCGGACAAGGACCAGTCCTACGTCCTGGGAACGCTGCGTCCCGAGCAGCTCGCCGCCGCGCGGTTCCCGCTCGGGGATTCCACCAAGGCCCAGGTGCGGGTAGAAGCGGCCGAGCGTCGCCTCGCCGTTGCGGACAAGCCGGACAGCCACGACATCTGTTTCATCTCGCATGGGGACACCGGTGGCTGGTTGCGCGAGCGGCTCGGCCCGCGGCCGGGTCCGGTCATCGATGCGACGACCGGGCAGACGCTCGGGCACCATGACGGCGCCTACGCCTTCACCGTGGGTCAGCGTCGCGGGCTGAAGCTCGGGCGGCCGGCCTCAGACGGCCGGCCGCGCTATGTGCTGGACATCTCCCCGGTGACGTCGACGGTCACCGTCGGACCGGCCGAGGCGCTCGACGTGCGCCGGCTCGTGGCGGACCGGGCGGTCTGGCCGCACGAGGGGGCCGTATCATGTCTGGCCCAGGTGCGGGCGCACGGCGGGGTGGTACCGGCGGTGGCGCAGGCGCGCGGCGAGGAGCTCGTCGTGACGCTGACGACGCCGGTCCGCGGCACGGCCGCCGGCCAGGCGGTGGTGCTGTACGACGGTGACCGGGTGCTTGGCGGAGGGCACATCCGCACTACCGGTGGTTAGCCGGGCGCCTGGTCGGCGGGCCGTCGACGAAGCGGGCCCGGAGCGGGCCCGGAGCGGGCCCGGAGCGGACGTGGCCGGGGATCTCCCGCGGACTCCCGGAGGATGTCAAGACATGAGTACTGACGCTGCACGGATGTGGCCGGCCGGCGCGGCCACCGGGGTGGGCTCGCTGCCGGGAACGGATGCGGCCCAGGCCGTCAAGCTGGTCTTCGACGAGCTGCCGGACCTGCCGTATCTGCCCGAACTGCCGGCCAGGGGACCCGGGGGTGCGATGGTCGGGCGGGCGGCGGCGATCCTCGTCGACATGCCGGTGGACCTTCAGCCGGCCGGCTGGCGGCTGGTTCCCCGACCCGGCCTGGACCTGCGCCGGTCACGGGAGCTGCTCGAACGCGACCTGGATGCGCTGACGGAGGTCGCCGCCGGCTACGCGGGACCCTTCAAGATTGCCGCGACCGGCCCGTGGACGCTGGCGGCCGAGCTGGAGCTTCCCCGCGGGCACAAGGCGTTGTCAGATACCGGCGCGACCCGTGACATCGCCGACGCACTGGCCGCGGGGCTCGTCGAACAGGTCGAACAGATCGCCCAGCGCGTCCCGGGGGCGCGGATCCTGGTCCAGCTCGACGAGCCATCGCTGCCGGCGGTGCTCGCGGGCCGGATCCGCACTCCGAGCGGGTTCTCGGTGCTGCCCGCGGTCGAGGAGGGCTTGGTCGTGGAGCGGCTGCGGATCCTGCTCGGTGGCCTGCGGGCGCTGCCGGCGACCGGCGGAGTCGGGGTGCACTGCTGCGCTCCCGCGGTGCCGCTGGCGGCGTTGCGCGCGGCGGGCGTGGACTTCGTCGGTCTCGACGTCACCGCGCTCACCCAGGCCGAGGACGACGCCGTCGGCGAGATCGTGGAGGCCGGAGTGCGGTTGATGGCGGGTCTCGTCCCCACCAGGCCGATTTCACCGGCCGCGCCGATTTCACCGACTGGACCGGCCGCACCGGCTGGTGCAGCCGGACGGGCTGTGCCGGCCGCACCGAAGTTGTCGGCCGCACCGAAGTTGTCGGCCGCACCGAAGTTGTCGGATGCCCGCCGTACGGTCGAACCCGTCATCGCACTGTGGAGCCGGTTGGGATTCCGGCCCGAGCAGCTCGGGGAGGTGGTCGCCGTGACGTCGACCTGTGGCCTGGCGGGCCTGGGAACGGACGATGCCAGGACGGTGATGCGCCACTGCCGGAAGGCGGGGCGGGTTCTGGTCGACGCGCCGTCGTGAGCGCGACAACCGGCACGGCCGGTACAGCCGACGAATCCGGCGTGGCTTCGGCGGCGGCTTCGGCGGACGAGCGGGCCCGCGCCGCCAGCCTCGCCCGCGAGCTCGACGAGCACGCGTACCGCTACTACGTGCTCGACTCCCCGACGATCTCCGATGCCGAGTACGACCGGTTGATGGCGGAGCTCGCCGCGCTGGAGGAGCGGCATCCCGACCTGCGCACGCCGGACTCGCCGACGCAGAAGGTGGTCGGTTCCTACTCGACCCTGTTCACCCCGGTCGAGCATCTCGAACGGATGCTGTCCCTGGACAACGTCTTCGACGACGACGAGTTCCACCAGTGGGCGGCGCGCGTGGCCCGGGAAAGCGAGGTCGACGCCTGGCTCTGCGAGCTGAAGATCGACGGGCTTGCCGTGGACCTCGTCTACGAGGACGGTTACCTGGTGCGTGCCGCGACGCGCGGCGATGGCCGGACGGGGGAGGACATCACCCCCAACATCCGCACCCTGGCGAGCGTGCCGGTGCGGCTGCGCGGGCCGCGGGTGCCCGAGCTGCTGGAGGTGCGGGGCGAGGTCTTCTTCCCGACCGCGCAGTTCGCCGAGCTCAACGCCGGGCTGGTGGCCGCGGGGGGCAAACCGTTCGCGAACCCGCGTAACGCCGCGGCCGGATCCCTGCGGCAGAAGGATCCCCGAGTCACCGCCACCCGGCCGCTGGAGATGATTGTCCATGGCCTGGGCGCGCAGCGCGGCTTCGAGGCCACGTCCCAGTCGGCGGCCTATGCCCGCTTCGCGGAGCTCGGGCTGCCCGTCGCCACCCACTTCGAGGTCCTGGCGGCGGTGCCCGGCGTGCTGGACTACGTGCACCGGTGGGGCGATGCGCGCCACGGCGTGGTGCACGAGATCGACGGAGTGGTCGTCAAGGTCGACTCGTTCGCCCTGCAACGCCGGTTGGGCTCCACCTCGAAGTCCCCCCGCTGGGCGGTGGCCTACAAGTATCCACCGGAGGAGGTCACGACGAAGCTGCGCGATATCCGGGTGAACGTGGGCCGCACCGGCCGGGTGACCCCCTTCGGGGAGCTGGAGCCGGTCCTGGTCGCCGGGTCCACGGTGGGCCTCGCGACCCTGCACAACATCGACGAGGTCGGCCGCAAGGGGGTGCTCATCGGGGACACGGTCGTCCTGCGCAAGGCCGGGGACGTCATCCCGGAGATCGTCGGCCCGGTCGTCGACCTGCGGGACGGTTCCGAGCGGGCCTTCGTGATGCCCACGCGCTGCCCGGAGTGCGGCACCGAGCTGGTGCGGCCCGAGGGCGAGGTCGACATCCGTTGCCCGAACACCGTCTCCTGTCCCGCGCAGCTGCGGGAGTCGATCTTCCATTTCGCCTCCCGGGGGGCGATGGACATCGACGGGCTCGGGTATGAGACGGCGACCGCCCTGCTCGAGGCGGGCCGGGTGCGTGACATCGGCGACATCTTCCACCTGACGCCCGAGTCCTTCGAGGGGCTGCGCGGGTTCGCGCAGAAGAAGATCGACCAGATTCTGCGGGGGGTCGAGGCCGCGCGGCACCGGCCGCTCTGGCGGCTGCTGGTCGGCCTGTCAATCCGCCACGTCGGGCCCACGGCGGCGCGGGCGCTCGCCCGGGAACTGCGGTCGCTGGAAGCGATCGCCGCCACGCCGGCCGAGGACCTCGCCGCGGTCGAAGGGGTCGGTCCGAAGATCGCCGGCGCGGTGGTCGACTGGTTCGCCGATGAGCGGCACCGCGACATCCTCGCCAGGATCGCCGCCGGCGGGGCACGGCTCGCCGACGTCGGCGCGGAGGAGGGCCCACGTCCCCTCGACGGCGTCACCGTCGTCATCACCGGCACGCTCACCGACTGGAGCCGCGACTCGGCCAAGGAGGCGGTCGAGGCGCGCGGCGGCAAGGTCACCGGCTCGGTGAGCAGGAAGACCACCGCCGTCGTCGTCGGCACGGATCCAGGGGCCTCGAAGTACGACAAGGCGCGCAGTCTCAGGATCCCCATGCTGGACGAGGCCGGATTCGCCGTTCTGCTGGCGCAGGGGGTCGACGCGGCCAGCAAGCTCGCCGTTCCCGTGGACGGTCCCGAGAAGGCCGAGACCCCGGTGGAATAACGTGGGGAAGGCTCCCCCACTCAGAAACGGTCCGTCCTGGTCAGGCTCGCGGCGATGCCCGCCAGATGGGCCAGTCGGTCGATCTCGGAGGAGCGGAACCGGGGGCCGCCGGGCCGCCCGACCAGGATCACCAGCCGTTCGCCGCCGACCGGGGCCGCGGCGAGTTCCATGCTGACCGCCCGCCAGCGAGGCGGGAAGGCGCCATCCTCGGCCCCGATCCGCCGCGCCCGTTCCAGCGGCAGCCAGGGCAGGGGTAACCGGACCCGTTCAGGGACACCGAGATCGTCCCCACCGAGGGCCGGAGCGCCCACCGAGGTCTCCCGGACCCGGACGTCATCCGGCCCGACGTGCTCCAGCAGCATCGCCCAGTCGGCGTGGAAGATGCCGGGCGCGAGGTCCGTCAGGGTCGTCGCGGCGTCGTGCGGCCGATCGGTCAGGGCGTCCACCAGGTCGAGGTCGTTGCCGACACCGCCCCCGTCGGCGAGAAACGGCCGAAGCGACTCGACGATTACGCCCGGAACCGACTGGGCGGCGGTGAGGACGCGATCGGCGAGGCCGCCGGGTGGCAGGAGCACGAGCAGATCGTCCACGGCTCCGTCGGCGGTGCGCTCGACGACGGTGATGCTGACGATGTCGATGCTCGCCCTGCCCAGGGCCGTGGCCACCGCGCCGAGCGTTCCCGGGCGGTCCGGCAGCATGAGGCGAAGCAGGTACGACATGTAGCTGAGCATGCGCAAAGGGCATGTCGGCGGGATGGCCGACCGGTCACGTGAAGATAACGTCCCCGCCCGGCCGGAGGCTCCCCCAGGAACCTCGCCGAAGGCGAGGTGACGGAAACCCCGAAGGGCGGCCTAGGCCAGGGGAGCGGCGGGGGGCGGCGTCCGCGGGGGTCCCGCCGCGGCCCGTACGATGACATCACGTCGACGCGGCGATGCGTCCGGTCCCGATCGTCCGCCCGGGGCGCCCCAGGGGTGCATCCGGCCTCTCCCGGTTCCGGTTCCCGCATCCGTCGCGGCGCCCAGGACCAGTCACGGGCCCCGTGCCCACCGCCTACGAAGGGGCCACACGCCATGGCGATCACTCGGGACGAGGTGGCTCACCTCGCCCGCTTGGCGCGGGTGTCGGTGACCGGCGACGAGCTCGACGCGCTGGCACCGCAGCTCGAGGCGATCCTGTCCGCGGTCGCCCGAGTCTCCGAGATCGCCGCCGCGGACATCCCGCCGACCAGCCACGCCGTGCCGTTGACCAACGTCTTCCGGCCGGACACCATCTGCCCGTCGCTGCCCGTCACCGAGGCCCTGGCCGGTGCCCCCGCCACCGAGGACGGGCGGTTCCGGGTGCCCCGCATCCTCGATCCGGACGAATGAGGTCGCCGCCCGCATGACGGAGAACATGACGGAGAACCCGACACCTCCCGGCACGACCGACGTCGTGCGCCTGTCCGCCGCCGCGACGGCGGCCGCGATCGCCGCCGGCAGGCTGAGCGCCGTCGAGGCGACCCGGGCGGCGTTGGACCGCATCGCCAAGGTCGACGAGACCGTCCACGCCTTCCTGCACGTGGACGCCGACGGCGCGCTCGCCGCGGCCCGGTCGGTCGACGACCGGCGCGCGGCCGGGGAGCGCCTCGGGCCGCTCGCCGGGGTGCCGTTGGCGCTCAAGGACGTCTTCACCACCCGAGGGATGCCCACCACCTGCGGCAGCCGCATCCTTGAGGGCTGGCACCCCCCGTACGACGCCACGGTGGTGAGCCGGCTGCGGGCCGCGGACGTCGTCCTGCTGGGTAAGGCCAACATGGACGAGTTCGCCATGGGCTCGTCAACCGAGAACTCGGCGTTCGGGCCGACCCGCAACCCCTGGGATGTCACCCGCATCCCCGGCGGCAGCAGCGGCGGCAGCGCCGCGGCCGTCGCCGCCTTCGAGGCGCCGCTCGCCCTCGGCACCGACACGGGCGGTTCCATCCGTCAGCCGGCCGCCGTCTGCGGTCTGGTCGGGGTCAAGCCCACCTACGGCGGGGTCAGCCGCTACGGGCTGGTCGCCTTCTCCAGCTCGCTGGACCAGGCCGGCCCGCTGGCCCGCACGGTGACCGACGCGGCGTTGCTGCACGCCGCGATCGCCGGTCACGATCCTCTGGACTCCACGAGCGTCGACGCGCCGGTTCCCGCGGTTGTGGCGGCGGCACGGCAGCGCGACATCCGCGGTATGCGGGTCGGCGTGGTCCGCGAGTTCGCCGGCGACGGGTACGACCCGGGGGCCGAGGCCGCCTTCGCTGCCGCGGTCGAGGCGCTGACGGGCCTGGGCGCCCAGGTCATCGAGGTGAGCTGCCCGCACTTCAGCTACGCGCTGCCCGCCTATTACCTGATCGCGCCCAGCGAGTGCTCGTCGAACCTGGCTCGCTTCGACGCGATGCGCTTCGGGCTGCGGATCGGCGACGACGGCCGGGCCGGGGCCGAGGAGGTCATGAGCCGCACCCGCGAGGCCGGTTTCGGCCCGGAGGTGAAGCGGCGGATCATCCTGGGCACCTACGCCCTGTCCTCGGGGTACTACGACGCCTACTATGGCCAGGCGCAGAAGGTCCGTACGCTGATCAGCCGCGACTTCACCGCCGCGTTCGAGCAGGTCGACGTCCTGGTCTCGCCCACCACCCCGACGCCGGCCTTCCCACTGGGCGCGAAGGTCGATGATCCGGTGGCCATGTACCTGTCGGACCTGTGCACGATCCCGTCCAACCTCGCGGGCGGCCCGGCGATGAGCCTGCCGTCCGGGCTCGTGGACGGGCTGCCGGTGGGTATCCAGATCATGGCGCCGCCGTTCGCCGACGACCGGCTCTACCGGGTCGGCGGGGCGCTGGAGGAGGCGTTGGACGCCGAACGCGGCCATCCGCTGCTCGACGAGGTCCCTGCGCTGTGAGCGGGCGCCCGGCGGTCTCGCGGGTCATCCGTGTTCCGGGGGTGGCGGCCGCGGTGACGGGCCGCCGGCCGCGAGGGAAGGGCGGGAAACGGCGATGGTGAGCCTGCGCAGCGGCCGGCAGGACCGGTTCCTGGTGGGCGTGGTGTGGCTGCTCACCGTGCTGGTGCTGGGCCTCGGTATCGCCACGCTCAACCCGGTCCTGCTCCTCTGGGGAGTGCTCGGCCT
>NZ_CDWWEW010000117.1:0-13295 GCF_977966315.1 Frankia sp. CeRuru1 | reverse complement strand
CCGTTGGGGGTCGCCCGCGATACCTAAGAATAAGGTGGTATAAATCGCAAAAAATCAGTACAAATGACTCTGGTGGATGAAGGAACATTCGGTCTCACCCGCCGTCCCGGCGAGGCCGATCAGATACAGACACCTACCCCTCATCTCCTGTCGGGCTCCGGTTCGAGGCATGTTTCCTCGACCACCACGGCCTGCACGCCCGCGGTGGATGTCACACTCGGGGGGGACAGGTCCCACCGGGGCCGGGTTCGCGCATCCCGACGCGCGACGCATCCCGACACTCGACACCCGGAGGGGGGCCAAACTCGTGGTGACCGACCCTGGTCTTCTGCACTGGCGTGACCCGGTGACCGACATCGGCCATCTCGCCGATGTCACCAACCGGGTGCGGGCCAGCATCGAGACGGTCATCGACGGCAAGTCCGAGGCGATCACGGCGGCCCTGGTCGTGCTGCTGTCCGAGGGCCATCTGCTGATCGAGGACGTCCCCGGGGTCGGCAAGACCATGCTCGCCAAGGCCCTCGCACGGTCCATCGACGCCCGGGTACGCCGCATCCAGTTCACTCCGGACCTGCTCCCCAGCGACGTCACCGGGGTCAGCGTCTACAACCAGGGCACCCGTGACTTCGAGTTCCGTCCCGGTCCGGTGTTCGCCAACATCGTCGTCGGCGACGAGATCAACCGCGCCGAGCCGAAGGCGCAGTCGGCGCTCCTCGAATGCATGGAAGAACACCAGGTCACGGTCGACGGCGTCACCTACCGGCTCGAGTCGCCCTTCATGGTGATCGCGACCCAGAACCCGGTGGAGATGGAGGGCACCCGGGCGTTGCCGGAGGCCCAGCGCGACCGTTTCACCGCCCGGATCTCGATGGGCTACCCCTCCCCCGCGGCCGAGCTGGAGATGCTCGACAGCCACGGCAACGCCAACCCGCTGGCCGGCATCACCCCGGTCACCGACGCCGCCGAGATCGCCAAGCTGATCGCACTCGTCCGCACGGTGCACGTCTCGCCCGAGGTGCGCCACTACATCGTCGACCTGGCCGGCGGGACCCGCACGCATCCTGAGATCGCGCTCGGCGCGTCCCCCCGGGCGGCGCTGCATCTCATCCGTGCTGCCCGAGCCCGCGCGGCCCTGGACCAGCGCGGTTTCGTCCTCCCCGACGACGTTCAGGAGATGGCTGTCCCGGTCATGGCGCACCGCCTACTGCTGCAGCCCGAGATCATGCTCTCCGGAGAGCCGACGATCGAGGTCGCCGCCCGCATCCTGACCGACGTCCTGCGCCGGATTCCGATCCTTCGTCCCGGTACGGCACGCCTAACCCGGCATGGCCGTTAGAGCTCCGTGTGCGGAACCTCCGGGTGCGGAACCTCCGGGTGCGCGACTTTGTCGCGGCGCTGCGTGGCCTGACGATCCGCGGCCGGTCGTTCGTCGCCGCCGGCATCGCCTGCGCGGCGTCCGCGGCCGTGCTCGGCGAGCAGGACCTGCTGCGGATCGGCCTGCTCCTCATGCTCCTCCCCGTGCTCGCGGCGGCCTTCGTCTGCCGGACCCGCTACCGGCTCGCCTGCACCCGCCGGCTCGAACCGAGCCGGGTGACCGCCGGGGACCGGGTCTCGGTCCGGATCAGACTGGAAAACGTCAGCCGGTCGCCGTCGTCGGTGCTCCTGGTGGAGGACGCCGCCGCGGACGGGCTGGGCGGCGGGGTCCGGTTCGTACTCGGCCGGATCGAGCCCGGTGGCAGCCGGGACCTGTCCTATGTCCTGCACGCGGGGATGCGTGGTCGCTACCAGATCGGACCGATGGCGATCCGCCTCGGTGACCCGTTCGGGCTGTGCGAACTGTCGCGCAGTTTCCGCAGCCTGGACGAGCTGGTCGTGGCCCCCCCGATCGAGCGGCTGCCGCCGGCCCGCCCGACCGGTACCGCGCGCGCCAGCACCCAGCTGCGCCGCCGGACCGGGCTCGCGGGTGAGAACGAGACGACGACCCGTCCGTACCGGTCCGGCGACGACCTGCGCAAGGTGCATTGGAAGACAACCGCCCGCCGCGGCGAGCTGATGGTCCGGCGCGAGGAGCACCCGCAGATGGGCGGGGCGACTATCTTGATCGACACCCGGGCCCGGGCGTGGCCCGACAGAGGCCCCTCAGCATCGTTCGAGTGGGCGGTGAGCGCGGTCGGGGCGATCGGCGTCCACCTCGTCCGGGGCGGGTACCGGGTCCGACTGCTGACCGATCAGGGGCTGGCTGCCATCGCCGCGGGGGGTACCGTCGGCGGGCTCCTCGATGAGCTTTCAACGCTGACGCCCGCCCCCACCGAGTCCCTGCACCCAGCGCTCGCGGCCGGCCGCAAGCAGGCCGATCACGGCGGCATGTTTGTCGCCGTGATCGGCCACACCGATGCGCCCACTGCCGCCGCGCTGGCCGGGCTGCGGCCCCTCAGCGCCCCGGCGATCGCGGTGCTCGTCGACGTGGCCAGCTGGAGCACCGCCGCGGCGGCCCCGAAGATCGCCGCCGACCTCGGAACGACGCACGCGGTGCTCACCCGCGCTGGCTGGGCGGTCCTTGTCGCGGCGGCGGGCACCAGCCTCGCGGCGATGTGGCCGCGGGTCGCCGCCCGGGCCCGGGGCACGGGCGGCGTCGGTGCCTCGAGTGCCGCCGGAGTCTCCGGACTCACCGGGACAACGGGACTCACCGGGACCGTGGGACTCACCGGGGCAACGGGGCACAGCGGCGGTCTCCACATCGGCGGACGGTCGGTGCCGTGAACGCCCGCCCGGTGCCCACAGTGATCGTCACCGTCGTCTGTCTGCTGTCCACCAGCGCGCTGACCCGTCTGTTCGAGGGTGTCCTCTGGTGGTTCGGGCCGGTACTCGTCGCCACGGCCGTGGCCGTCGGGACGGGGGTGGCGAGCCGCCTGCTCCTGCTGCCGGCGGCGGCCGGGATCCTGCTCAGTCTGGTCGGCCTCATCGGCACCGTCACCGTGCTGTCCGCGCGGTCGACGGCGTTGCTGGGCTTCCTGCCGACCGCCACCACGGTCAAGACGCTGCGCACGCTCATCTCCGCCGGCGGCTCCGACATCTCACGGCTGGCCGCGCCGGTGCCCGACCGGCCGGGCCTGGTGGTCCTCACGGTGATCGGCGTCTACCTCCTGGTCATGATCGTCGATCTGATCGTGGTGAAGTTCGACCACCCGACGCTCGGCGGCCTTCCGCTGCTGGCGCTGTATGCGGTGTCGGCGGCGATTCTGCCCGGGGGCGTCGGCACGGTGCCCTTCCTGCTCGGCGCGGTGAGCTTCATCGCCCTGCTCCTGCTCGACGGGCGGTTGGCGTACGGGCGATGGGGCCGGACCATCTCCAACCAGCGGAGGGCCGGCGTCGAGATGTTCGGCGGTCGCCTCGCCGTGGGCGCGCTCGGGGTCGCCGTCACCGCGCTGGTCGCTGCGATCGCGGTGCCGTTGGCCCTGCCGTCCCTTGACGGCGAGGGACTAGTGTCGCGCAAGGGTGGATCCGGCGCCGGGGACGGTCCGAGTTCAGCCAGCGTCGTGCAGCCGATCGTCTCGGTGAGCCAGCAGCTGCACGCCAGCACGGAGGTGCCCCTGCTTCGGGTGCGCTTCGACAAGCCGGAGTATCTGCGACTGACGGCGCTGGAGAACTTCGACGGCCAGCTGTTCACCCTGCGGGCGTTGAACGCCACCCGGGAGAACCGGGTCAGCGAGGGACTACCGAAACCACGGACGGGCGGCACCACCCAGTCGGTGCGTGCGGAAGTGGCCGTCACCGGGCGGTTCAACGAGCTGTATCTGCCGGTTCCGGGCATCCCAACCCGGATCGAGGGGCTGACCGGCGACTGGCGGCTGGCGAGACCGACAGGCACGATCTTCTCGACCCGGACCTCGACGGCGAACGCGCACTACCAGGTGGACGCGGTGGTGCCGAATCCCACGAGCGCGCAACTTCAGGCCGCGACCGGGCCGATCCCGGACTCGCTCGACATCGCGACCGCGCTCCCTGACAATCTCGATCCCCAGCTGCGCCAGCTCACCAAGGCCGTGACCGCGGATGCGCGCACCCCCTATGAAAAGGTGTACGCGATCCAGGAATACCTGCGGGGGCCGCAGTTCACCTACGACCTCCAGGGCGCCCCCACCACGCAGGAGGGCGCGCTCAGCAAGTTCCTGTTCGACACCCACCGCGGCTACTGCGAGCAGTTCGCCTCGGCCATGACGGTCATGGTGCGGATACTGGGCCTACCCGCCCGGGTCGCGATCGGCTTCGTCCCCGGGGAGCGGCAGAGTGACGGCAGCTACGTCATCACCAACCGGCAGGCGCATGCCTGGCCTGAGGTCTGGTTCCCGTCGATCGGCTGGCTCAGCTTCGAGCCGACCCGCCGCAGCGACGGAGCCACCTCGGCGCCGTCCTACGCCCCCGCCGGGCCCGAGGACCCCGACAATGAGGCCGCCCTGCCGGAAGATCAGGATCAGGCCGAACTGCAGGCAGCGCCCGAGCCGGTGCCCGTGCCGGATACCTCCACGCCGGCTCCCGGCGACGATCCGACCGCGGTGGACGCTCCGCGGTCAGGTGATGGCGCATCGACCTCCACCGGGATTCCCTCCTGGGTGATCTGGCTGTACGGTGCCCTGCCCGTCCTGGGCCTGCTGGCCGTTCCGGCGATCACCCGGATCCAGCGGAGGCGGGTCCGGCTGCGCCCGGCCGAAGACGATCCCTCAGATCCGTCTGGGGCGACGGTGGAACGGGTCCACGACGCCTGGGCAGAACTGCTGGACGTCGCCGCGGATCTGGGAATCATGATCCGGCCGAGCGACTCGCCGCGGGCCGGGGTGGCCCGGCTGACCGCCTACCTGGACGCCGAGCCGACCACCGCACAGGCCCCGGGGTCCCGCCCGGAACCGTCTGCGTGGCAATCCGGGGACGGCGGGCCCCCCACGACCTACCCGCAGGCCCGCGCGGCACTCGCCCGGCTGGCCTCCGCGGAGGAGCGGGCCCGCTACGCGCCACCGGAGATGGCCGCGCCGCCGTCCGTCGCAGACCTCAGCGAGGATGTCGTCCTGGCCACCACCACGCTGTGGGCGCTGGCACCGCGGGCCAGGCGGATGTTGGCGCGGATCGCCCCGGCATCGGTTCTCCGGCGCGACGCGCCGGCCTCGGCGCGCGGACGGTCGAGGACGGGACAGGGAGGCGGCGGGGACGACGCACCCGCCGCGCCCGCCACGATTCAGAACGATGACAATGATGACAATCAGGACTGGCCGGACCCGGTCAGGGACGGTCCTCCCAGCGCCGCCGCCACCGCTCCTCGACCCGTTCCATGAACGGAGCCCTAGCCCGCGGCTTCGGCTTCGATCCCCCCTGCACACCGCCCGGCCGCCGGTGACCGGTGTCACGGCCGCTGATCCGGCGCAGGCCCGCCGCACCGCGCAGCGCGGCGAACAACATCATGAGGAAACCGAGGATGCCGAGGATCACCGTCAGCGGTACCTGGTTGAGCACCACGCCGACGACCAGGACGGCCAGACCGAGGACGAAGACGACCGCGCTGCGGCGCACCCGGCGCAGCAGGTAGGTACGGGGGTCCGTCGAACGGACGGTACTGGCAAACTTCGGATCGTCCTGTACGAGAGCGCGCTCGATCTGCTCCAGCAGGCGCTGCTCGTTCTCCGAGAGCGGCATCGACGCTCCTCCCACGACCTGTAGGCCCGGCGGACGGAACCTGATAACCAAGGATAGGCATGTGCGGGCGGGTGCGGTAGGCAACCTGTCATGCTGGTTGGAACCGAGCGATTCCCGTCACCTGGTCCGTGCCCGAACTGGGGTCTTTCATACCGGGAAATCCACGATCACGGGAACCGGCGGTGCCGGCTTTACAAGCGGTACCAGCGGCACGACGGCGGGCAAGCACATGCAGCTGTGCCGCGAGGTCACGGAACGGCTCCCGGGCGGCCGCGGCCAGTTCCAGGCGCAGCAGCCGCTGCGCGGTGAAGGCATCGGAGTCGACCAGTGCCCCGGGGACCAGGTCGGCGAACACACGCACCCCGTGGACGTCGACGACGTCCGCGCCAGCCCCGTCCACCAGCGCGACGATCTCGGCGGTGGTGAACCCGGCGGCCGCCCGGGGCGCCCCGGTGCCCTGGCCGGTCAGCACGGCCTGCGCCTGCTCGAAGCGACCCGCCAGGGCGCGGGCGAGCACTGTGGCAGCCCGGCCCGCGACGACGAGGCTGAGGACGCCTCCCGGGCGCAGCACCCGCAGGGCCCCCGCCAGGGCGGCCCCGGGATCGTCAACGACGTCGAGGACGGAGTGGCACAGCAACAAATCGGCGGTCTCGGTGCCGACGATGCCGGTCAGGTCGCCCAGATCGCCCTGCTCGGCCGTGACCCGGTCGGCGACGCCCCGTTCGTCGGCGCGACGGCGCAACGCTGCCAGGGCGTCCGGCGACGGGTCCACGACGATCACCAGGTAGCCCTCGACCGCCAGGGGGACAGCGAAGCTACCACTCCCACCGCCCGCGGCAACGATGATCGGCGGGATGGTCGCGGCCGTCGGGGCCACCGACCAGGCCGGAACCCCCGCTGCCGATCCGGGCAGGACCGTCCGCAGACCGTGCCAGATCGCAGCCTGCCGCAGATCCGCGCCGGTGACATGGCTGGTCATGCGCGTCGTGTCTCCTCACGCCGGCATCGTCGGCATCGCCGCCATCAGCCCGCTCGCCCACGCCGGAGGACCGGGCGCGTCACTGACCCACGGTGAGACCTATGACAACCCCGACGACCAGCCCGCCAGCCGACAGCCCTACGACCCGCAGTACCCAGCTGTTGCGACGCGCAACGGCGGACGGCACGGCCCGATGCGCACCGCGGTGCCGATGCCCAGAACCGGTGAGGACCATCGATGATCTCCTGCTCCGCCAGCCACTACCCCTCGGGGGGTAACCGATAGTGACTGATGCTCACCGTAAACGCAACCGCTCGTCACCCGCCCGGGGCGTCGCCGGGCCGAGGGCAGGCTGACCGTGGTCGGCTCGGCGGCGTGACCATCGCGACCTCCCCACGCCCGACCGGACCGGTGCCGGCGATCACTGGTTGGGACGGCAGGCCCAGCACGCCCTCGACAACCCCGATGAACAGATCGACCTGATGGATCAGATCGTCGGCCTCCCGCCTGGTCACCACCTTCAGCCCGGCCTCGGCCGCCGATCGCCGGGCAGCCCCCGCCGCGAAGAACTCCGCCCACTCCGCGAGCTCGGGGGCCACCCGGATAAGCAGGCACCAGGCACTCACGGGCCGACCGCGACGACCGGGACGGGGCCGGGCCCGGTCCGCCAGGACGGCGGCCGCCGCCCGCAGCGCCGCGAGATGGGCGAGGGCGTAGCGCTCCCCGGCCGTCTGGGCGTACTCGGCCTCACCGAGACCGCGCCGGGCGGCGACCAACAGATCGTCACGGGAGCGGCGGGGCAGCCCCGCCGCCGACACCAGGGTCCGTCCAACCGGCTCGGTGGACGCACCGCGCGGCCCGGTGGATCCACCATGGCCGCCGAACGCGCCCTTACTGCGGGCCGCTCCTCCCGCCGGGTCCGAGCCACTGATCGAGCCACTGATCGGCCGACTGGTCACGGTGGTCACGACACCTCCCAGATCTCGAACATAGGTTCGATCACAAAGTAGTGAACCCTCTCCGGCGCCGCCCGTCAAGCACCTAGGTATCGAACACGCAATCGAGAAGATCCGACGACCTCGGACTCGACCATCCGAAGAAACCAGCCGAGGACGAGCAGGGCTACCACGTCGGGAACCCATCCCAGCCGCGGGTCCGCGACTTTCCCCCGACAGACATGTCCCGAACCCGCACCCGGCGTCCGGGCCACCCGGGTGACCCCCGGGTCGAGCGCATCCGGATTGGCCACGACAAGCGCCGTTCCGTCCAGCGCAAACCGGATGATGTTCACGTCGCGGTGACCCACGAGCCCGCTGGCGAACTCGCCGCGGGTCGGCGTGAGCCAGCGCAGCGTGGCACCGTCCGACAGGCGCACCCGGCCCCCGTGGCGGCCTGGCTCGAAGGCGGCCAGGGGCACCCGTCCCATGGGTTCGACCAGACGGATCCCAGAACCGTCAAGATCGGTCTCCAGCACGAACGGCCGGCCGGCCGCCATCAGCTCGACCCGGCCCCGCGACCACCAGTCGGCCAGCACCGCGCCCTCGCCGGTCTCTATGTGCACGTGCCGGACCGAGGCGTGCCGGGACACCGACTCGATCCGGAAGACCAGCTCGTGCGGCAGTCCGCCGGCCCGCCGCGGGAGAAAGCCCGCCCCGGCCGCCGGCCGCGGTGCCCGGGTTCGGGCCACCGCCGGGCCCGGACCCGGGCCCGCCGCCGACGCGGGCCGCCTCGCCAGGCTCCTGGGCACCGTGATCGCCATGCTCCCAACCCCCTCCGCCTCGCCGGCCGTCTCCCGGCCGCCTGCCACCCTCGGTTTCGTGGGCTCAGTGCACCTCCGAGCGATCAACGCCCACTGCACGCACAATCACCAGAACCATTGAGAATGCGTTGATCGAAACAGCCGGATTCCGCGATCGGGTCACGCGACGCCCCACGGAGCCGGACCGCTACCCGCGTCGCACCGGGCACCGGGCACCGGGCACCGGGCACCGGAGCAGGCCTGACGCGGAAACGACAGGGGTCGTTCCAGATCGGTGGTTGCCGCCATGTCCCCTCCCGGCGCACGCTGCGGTAAACAGACATCACCGGGGGTCGTACGAGAGGACCAGATGCCCGACCGCGACAGCCTGCAGTTCGCCATCCTCGGCCCGTTGGAGATCACCGCCGGGGGGGCACCCATCGTGCTAGGCGGCACCCAGCGCAAGGTGTTGATGGCCGCGTTGCTGCTGGAAGCCGGTCAGGTGGTGCCCGCTCACCGGCTGCTGGAGGTGATCTGGGGGGATCCACCGCCGGAGAAGGCGCTGGCCACATTGCGCACCCATGTCAGCGAGCTGCGGCGGCGGCTGGAGACCGGGCCCGAGGTGCTGTTGCGCAAGGGGACCGGGTACGTCCTCGACGTACGCCCGGAGCAGATCGACTCCGAACAGGCCCGTCGGCTGCTGGAACAGGGCCGGCGCGCGGTGGACGACGGTGACCCGGTGAGCGCGATCGCCCCGCTGCAGGAGGCCCAGGCCCTCTGGCGGGGACCGCCGCTGGTCGACCTGATCGACTACCCGTTCACCCGGGCCTACGTGGACGCCCTCGACGAACTCCAGCTCGACGTCGTCAAGACCCGGATCGCCGCCGACCTCTCCCTGGGTCGTCATCGCGAGGTCATCGGGGATCTGCGCGTGCTGGTGACACGACACCCCCACGACGACGGGCTGCGCCGGGAGCTGGTTCTCGCCTTCTATCGGGACGGTCGGATCGAGGACGCGGCCCGGGCCTGCCGAGAGGGCCTGGAGGCACTGCACGACCTGGGGCTGGACTCCGCGATGTTGCAGCAGCTGCAGGAGGACGTGCTGCGCGGCACGTCCAGCCTGGCCTGGACCCCGCCCCGCTCGCTCGACCGGCCGGTCTCCGTGGCGCCCACGAGCCAGGGGGGGTACCAGCTGCCCCCGGACATCCGCGAATACACCGGGCGCGACACGATCCAGGCCCAGGTGCACGCCATGCTGACCGATCCGGTCGGGCTGTCATGGGGAACCGTGGTGGCGGCGTTCGCGGGTAAGGCCGGCGCCGGCAAGACCGCCTTGGCCGTGCACGTCGCGCATCGCGTCCGCACGGGGTTCACCGACACGCTATACGTGGACCTGCGGGGCAACAGCACCCCACTGGACCCGGCCCGGGTGCTGTCCCGGTTCGTCCAGACGCTCGGGGTCAGCCGCTCCGCGGTACCGGCCGACCCCGACGATCTCGGCGAGATGTACCGGGAGCTGCTCGTGACCCGCAAGGTTCTGATCATCCTCGACAACGCGGGGGGCGAGGCGCAGATCCGGCCGCTGATGCCGACCAGCCCGGGCTGCGCGGTCATCATCACGAGTCGGTCGCGGCTGCACGGCCTGAACGCCCCGTACTGGATGGTGGACGTCCTGCTGCCCAGTGACGCGGTGGAGCTGCTGGCCAAGGTGGTCAGCACGCAGCGGGTCGACGCCGAACCCGAGGCCGCGCGCGACATCGTCGGTCTGTGCGGCTACCTACCGCTGGCGATCCAGATCGCCGGGCGCAAGCTGGCCGCCCATCCGCACTGGAAACTGGCCCGCCTGGCCGGGCGGCTCGCCAACGAACGCCACCGGCTGTCCTGGCTGGAGGCCGGCGACCTGGAGATCCGGGCCAGCTTCTCGCTGAGCTACGAGGGCCGGCCGCCGGACGAGCAGCGCGCCTTCCGGCTGCTGTCGCTGCCTGCGATGAGCGATTTCGCGCCGTGGGCCGCGGCGGCGGTCCTCGACCTCGACCTCGACGAAGCCGAGGACGTCGTCGACCGGCTCGCCGACGCCCAGCTACTCGAACGACGTGGCGCCGACCGGACGGGAACCGAACGCTACCGCTTTCACGACCTGCTCCGGGTGTTCGCCCGGGAGCGCGAGACCGGGGTCGGCACCCCACTCGGCCACCCCGCGACCCCGGGCCGGATCCCCGAGGCCGGCGGGGACAACCGTCACACCGGCAACCGTCATACCGGCAACGGGCACACCGGCAACGGGCACACCGGCAACGGCCATCACGACGCTGCCGGGGCCCCCTCCACCGGGGCCCCCTCCACCGTGTCCGGAGAACACCGGGCGGCCCTGGGCCGGCTGCTGTACGCCTATCTGGCGATGCTGCGGGAGGCGGTCGACACCTTCAGCCCCGGCGAGGTGCGCACCCTCACCCCCGTCGCCGAGGACGTGGCGGCGCTCACGACGGGGGCCGTGTTTCGGTTTGAACAGGCAGGCGTCGCCGACCTGGTCGGTCAGCCGCTGGTCTGGTTCGGCGGGGAACGAGGAAACCTCCTGAGCCTGATCGACCAGGCCCACGCGGCCGGTCTCGACGAGCCGACCTGGCTGCTCGCCACCGAGGCCGCCGAGTTCTACGCCTTCGCGGCGCACTGGGGCGACTGGGAGCAGAGCCACGTCCTGGGGCTGGCCGCGGCCCGCCGGGCCGGGCACCGCCTCGCCGAGGCGACGCTGCTGACCAACCTCGCTGAGCGCGACATCACGCTGGCCTTCGAGGACGCCTTCTGGCGACTGGACGCGGACGGCACGGACCCCGACGGTCAACCGGCGGTCGAGGTCTACCGGGCTACGGTCGACCACTTGGCGCTGGCCACGGAGCGCCTCACCCGGGCCCGGGAGATCTTCGCCGACTTCGGCGACGAGCTGGGTGAGGCCCGGACGCTGCGCGAGCTGGCCGACGCCTGCCGCGGTCGGGGGGAGTTCTCCACGGCCCTGGTCCACTTCGAGGCCGGCCTGGAGATGATGCGCCGGGCCGGCGCCCGCAAGGCCGAGGCGGAGACCCTGGTGAACGTCGCCATGGTCCACGGCGACCGCAACGAGCTCACCGACGGCATCAACTGCCTGACGATGAGCCTGTCGATCGCCCGCGAACTCGGCAACCGTCCGCTGGAGGCGCTGGCCCTGCGCCGGCTGGGCGATCTCCACCGTTTCCAGCACCGGTTGGACCGGGCCCTGGCAAGCTACAACGAGAGCCTGCCGCTACTCGCCGAGCTACCCGACACCCGCTGGGAGCCACGTGTGCTCATCCGACGGGGTGACATCCTCGCCCAGATGGACGACCATCCGGCGGCGCGGCGATCCTGGCAGCAGGGCATCACGCTCCTGCGTCAGCGGGGTTCCCCCGAACTGCCGGCCGCCGAGGAACGGCTGAGCGCACCGGTCACGGCCGAGCCCACCCAGTTCACCAGCGGACGGCTGCTCAGCACGTTCGAACCGGCGTACTTCATCGCTCGGATCGCCTCGTCCCGGCGCAGCGTCCGGTTACTCAACACCTGGACGGATCTGGCTACCCCCGAGCACCGGACCGCCTTCGCCGACGCGGTGCTCGCGGCGGTCGACGCCGGAGCGATCATTCAGGTACTCCTACTCGACCCGGACTCCCCGGCCGTGGCCGGACGAGCCGCCGACCTCCTGCGCAGCGTCGACGTACCGGGCATGATCCACTCGAACCTGCTGGTCCTCGAGGCACTGCGAGATCGGCTCACTCCCGTCCTGCGCCCCCGGCTCGCGGTCCGCCTCTACACCGAACAGCCCCTGACGACGTATCACCGCTGGGACACCGGGGCGCTGGTCTCGACGTTCCCCGTCGGGTACTCCTCGGCCGCCGCGACCCAGCACGAGGCGGCCATCTCCTCCACCCTGGTCCAGTTCGTCGAACAGCACTTCGAACGGCTCTGGAGTCTGGAAGGGAGCACCGCCTTGGACGACTACCTGCGGGTGCCGCTGCGCGTCTCCCCGTCGGACGCGGCCCATCTCGAGGTACAGGCCGAGTTCGTGCGCCTCGACGGGGCGGTGTACGTCTCCTCCCCCGACCTCGTCGCGCTGCTGGGCCGCGGCGGTCCGGACGGCCTGCTCGCGGAGGTGGCGGGCGACGGTCGGCATGTACTGGCTGGAACCGGGCGGTGCCGGGTGGTACCCCTGCGCGACAACGACGGCGCCGGGGCCGTGGCCACGGCCTTCGCCGACAAGTACGGGGCCGTCCGTGACAGCCTGCTGCGCCTGTCGTCGGTGCGGCGATGAGCACGCTCGTCACCGTCGACTTCTGGCGGGTGCCCCGACGACGGATCGGTTACGCCCTGGCGCGGATGGCCACCGACCGTACCGCCCTGCGGCACACACCGGGACTGACCTTCGCAAAACTGCTGGGCACCGGTTCGGCGAGCAGTTTCACCCTGCGGGACGCCGATCCGTGCCAGTGGGCGATGGTCGCCGTCTGGTCCTCCCCGTCGGCGGCCCGTTCCTTCGAACGATCCGCGTCGGTGCGGGCATGGTCATCACTGGCCGAGGAACGCTGGCGGATCGACCTTCACCCGCTGTCGTCACGTGGGCGGTGGTCACGGCAGGAGCCCTTCGGCAACCCGGCAGCGTCGAACGTTCCGTCTCCCGCGAGCGCCCCCGCGGCGGTCGCGGTGATCACCCGGGCCCGCGTCACCCTGCGGCACACGCTCACCTTCCGCCGAGCGGTGCCGGCAGTGGCGGTCGACCTCGCCGAGGCCGAGGGTCTGATCTTCGCGGCTGGCATCGGGGAGGCGCCGATCGGCTTACAGGGAACGTTCAGCCTCTGGCAGGACGCGGCGTCGCTGCGCAGGTTCGCCTACAGC
>NZ_CDWWEW010000116.1:8999-13425 GCF_977966315.1 Frankia sp. CeRuru1 | reverse complement strand
CCCATACACCCCGCATCCGTCCCCGAGGCACGCGAGCACGGCGGTGCACGCCCGCCTCGACCCGGGCCCCGAAACCGAGGGAACCGGACCGGACCGACCCATGCCCGGCCGGGCCGGACCGACCCATGCCCGGCCGGGCCGGCCGGACCGGGCACCTTAGGTCAGCGGTGGCGCACCCGCTGCGACTTCGGCGCCGCCAGCCGCTGGCCGGACCACTCCTGGGCGACGCTCAACGTGCTGGTCTGGACGAGACCCGCGGTGGGCACCGCGTCCAGCACGTCACTCGGCTCGACATGGCCGGCACGCCCGGCCTTGGGCGTCAGCAGCCAGATCACGCCGTCGTCGGACAGCTGCCGCCGTGCGTCGATGAGGGCGTTCGCCAGGTCCCCGTCATCCTCCCGCCACCACAGCAGGACGATGTCGACGACGTCGTCGGAGTCCTCGGGGACAAGCTCGGTCCCGCTGGCGCTCGTGATGGCGTCCAGCAGGTCCTGGGCGATGTCGTCGTCCTCGTTGAGCGACTGCACCTGGGTCCCGGCGGAGACTCCCAGCCGCTCCGCTCGGCGCTGACCCTCGGCGTTCGCCGCGGTCGGACTCACCCTCCACTACCTCCTGCTCGTATGTTGACGCTCCGCGTAACCGCGAGGGCGTCCCGTCTCGGTGGACGCATCCAACGATGATCCTCATCGGCTGGTGCGCCTCGACCTAGTCCACCGGACCTTCCGGTGACTGCGCAAGTGCCACGCCGTCGGTTGTGGACAAGCGACGGCGTGGTCAGCCTGGTGTGACTCCCCGCCAGTACCCCGGAGAGAGCGGAATCATCCCGCCAGGAACGACAGCCGGACCGTTCGATCGGGGTTGTCCACGTTGAGGTCCACCAGCGCAATGGACTGCCAGACCCCGAGCGCGAGGCGGCCGTCGATCACCGGCACCGTCAACGAGGGCGGGATGATGGCCGGCATCACATGCGAGCGGCCGTGACCGAACGTTCCATGCGCGTGGCGCCATCTGCCGTCGGCGGGGAGCAGATCCGCGAGCGCCGCGAGCAGGTCGATATCACTACCGGAACCCAACTCGAGGATGGCCACGCCGGCCGTGGCATGCGGCACGAAGACCGACAGCAACCCGTCGCTGGAACCGGCAAGGAACCGCCGCGCATCAGGTGTGAGATCCACCACACTTTCTCGCCGGCCGGTGCGCACGGACAGCGTCGTCGTCTTCATCCGGGTCGCCATCAGGGTGATTGTCCACCACCGCAGGGCCCGGCATCGGCCGCACTACGGACGACATGCCAACAACGCAACGCACATCGCCCAGGTCTCGACCCGGAAGTAACCAAGACGTACGTGACGAGGCCACCGCGATGGAGCACGATGGAGCACGATGGTCCATGACATACCCGCTCTCCGGGTGACCTCCCCCCTCGGCCGTCGAGGGTCGGCCGATCACCCAGAGCGCAGGCATCGTATGGGATGAGCGAGCGGCCGGGATGCGGCGGCGCATTGATCATGCATGTTTCCACTCCGGTACGTTGCAAAAGTGACAACTGGGCCGACGATCGTACGATCAGGACCTTTTCGCATGATCGCGACGGCCCCGGGAAGCTCGAGGAGCAGGAGAAGGCGTGGCGCAGGACACAACCCGGAAGTTCTCGGTCATCACCGACGGGCTACCGAGTCAGCTGCCGGACATCGATCCCTCCGAAACCAGCGAGTGGCTGGAGTCGCTCGACGCCGTCATCGAGGAGTCCGGCCGCGGCCGGGCCCGCTTCATCATGCTGAAGCTCCTCGAACGGGCCCGGGAGAAGGCGGTCGGTGTTCCCGGTCTCACCAGCACCGACTACATCAACACCATCAGCCCGGAGCAGGAGCCCTGGTTCCCCGGCGACGAGCACATCGAACGCCGCATCCGGGCCTACATCCGGTGGAACGCGGCCATCATGGTGAGCCGCGCCAACCGCCCCGAGTTCAATGTCGGCGGTCACATCGCGACCTACGCCTCGAGCGCGAGCCTCTACGAGGTAGGCTTCAACCATTTCTTCCGCGGCAAGGACCATCTCAGTTCCTCGCCGGGAAGCGCCTCGGGTGACCAGATCTTTATTCAGGGTCACGCGTCCCCGGGCATCTACGCCCGCGCCTTCCTGGAAGGCCGGCTGACGGAGAAGCAGCTCGACGCCTTCCGGCGCGAGGGCGAGTCGGGCGGCCTGTCGTCCTACCCCCACCCGCGGCTTATGCCTGATTTCTGGGAGTTTCCCACGGTTTCGATGGGGATCGGGCCGATCAACGCCATCTATCAGGCCCGGTTCAACCGCTACCTGCTCAACCGCCAGATCAAGGACACCTCGAACAGCCGGGTGTGGGCGTTCCTCGGCGACGGCGAGATGGACGAGCCGGAGTCGATCGGCGCGCTGGGCGTGGCCGCCCGCGAGGAGCTCGACAACCTCATCTTCGTGGTCAACTGCAACCTGCAGCGCCTCGACGGCCCGGTCCGCGGCAACGGAAAGATCATGCAGGAGCTGGAGTCGCTGTTCCGGGGCGCCGGCTGGAACGTCATCAAGGTGGTCTGGGGCCGCGACTGGGACCCGCTGCTGGCCAAGGACACCGACGGCGTGCTGGTAAACCGCATGAACACCACGCCGGACGGGCAGTTCCAGACCTACTCGACGTCGTCGGGCGAATACATCCGGGAGCACTTCTTCGGCTCGGACGCCCGGCTGCGCCGGATGGTCGCGGACCTCTCCGACGACGATCTGCGCAAGCTCTCCCGCGGTGGCCACGACTACCGCAAGCTCTACGCGGCCTACAAGGCGGCGACCGAGCACGCGGGCCAGCCCACGGTCATCCTCGCGCACACCATCAAGGGCTGGACCCTGGGCAAGGACTTCGAGGCCCGCAACGCCACCCACCAGATGAAGAAGCTGACCAAGAGCGAGCTCAAGGAGTTCCGCGACCGGCTCTATCTGGCGATCCCGGACTCGGCGCTGTCAGGTGACCTGCCGCCCTACTGCCACCCCGGGCCGGACTCCGAGGAAATCGCGTACATGCGGGAACGCCGGGCCGCACTCGGCGGGTCGATCCCGCGGCGGGTCGTGCGGGCCAAGCCGCTCCCCCAGCCGCCAGCGAAGATCTTCGACGAGCTCCGGAAGGGCTCCGGCAAACAGCCCGTCGCCACGACGATGGCCTTCGTCCGGCTGCTGAAGGACCTCATGAAGACCAAGGAGATGGGCGCGCGTTTCGTGCCGGTCATCCCCGACGAGGCCCGCACCTTCGGCATGGACGCGATGTTTCCGACGGCGAAGATCTACTCGCCGCACGGGCAGCGCTACGAGGCCGTCGACCGCGAACTGCTGCTGTCCTACCAGGAGTCCGAGACCGGTCAGATACTGCACGAAGGCATCAGCGAGGCCGGGTCGATGGGCTCGGTGATCGCCGCCGGCACAGCGTACGCCACCCACGCGCAGTACATGATCCCGGTCTACGTCTTTTACTCGATGTTCGGCTTCCAGCGCACCGGCGACCAGATGTGGGCGCTCGGCGACCAGCTCGGCCGTGGGTTCCTGCTCGGGGCGACCGCCGGTCGGACCACCCTCAACGGCGAGGGCCTGCAGCACCAGGACGGCCACTCCCTGCTCCTGGCCTCGACTAACCCGGCCTGCGTGGCCTACGACCCCGCCTTCGCCTTCGAGGTGACGCACATCGTCCGGGACGCGCTCGACCGAATGTACGGCGAGCGGGACGACAACGTCTTCTACTACCTCACCGTCTACAACGAGCCGGTGCCGCAGCCGGCCGAGCCCGCGGGTCTCGACCCGGCGCAGATCATCTCCGGAATGTACCGGTTCCGCTCGGCCGAGGACCTGGTCGGCGGGCTTCCGGCGGCGGGGGCCGGCGTGGACTCCCCGCCGCGGGCCCAACTGCTGGCCAGCGGGACTTCCATCCACTGGGCGCTGGCGGCGCAGGAGATCCTTGCCGCCGACTTCGGGGTCGCCGCCGACCTGTGGTCGGTGACCTCGTGGAACGAGCTTCGGCGGGAGGCGCTCGACTGCGACCGTGCCAACCTGCTCAACCCCGAGGCCGACGATGCCGTGCCGTACGTGACCCGCGCTCTCGAAGGGGCCGCCGGCCCGGTCGTGGCGGTCTCCGACTGGATGCGCGCGGTGCCCGACCAGATCTCCCGGTGGGTTCCGCAGCCGTTCACCTCGCTGGGCACTGACGGGTACGGCCGCTCCGACACCCGGGCCGCCCTGCGCCGGCACTTCAAGGTCGACGCCGAGTCGATCGTCGTCGCGACCCTGGAAGCCCTCGTCCGGGCCGGTGAGGTCAAGGCCACCACGGTCGGGGACGCGATCAGGCGATTCGGGCTGCGCGCCGGCGAGGCCGGCCTGAACGGGCCCGAGGCGATCGTGGCCGGCACCAGGATCGTGGCC
>NZ_CDWWEW010000116.1:0-8974 GCF_977966315.1 Frankia sp. CeRuru1 | reverse complement strand
CTCGGGCGACCGACCCGCCCAGGCCCCGGAGCGCCCCGGCCCCGGGATTACCCGGATTGCCCGGGCATCCGGGCCATTCGGGGCCTCCCCGGCGCCGACGGAGCCACCTGCGGGCTCCCCGGTGCCGGGGAGCCCGAGGTCACGGTGCCGGACCGGACCCCCGCGGGGCCCACCCGGCGCGGAGCCCCGGGTAGCGGGCCCGGAAGGTGGGGCCCGGAAGGTGGGGCCCGCGCGATGGAGCCCACCGCGTTCGGACCATCACCTCCAGGCCGGCCCGGCCGGCCCATCCGGCCCACCGCATTCGGATCGGTACCTCCGGGCCACCCCGACTGGGCGCCGGGCCGCGCGCCGGATCCCCCTGGCGCCCGATCTCGGCCCCGCGACCTCGGGTTTCATTCTCCGGGCCCACCGCGTTGACCTTCTGCATCCGGGCGCACCTGGTTCCGGCGCGCCCGGTCCGGACCCCCCGGAGGAGTTACCCAGCGCATCAGCACTGTCCGTGATGAACCCCACCGCGCCCGGCTTCATCGGGGTCCACCGCCGTCCCCGATTCGGCTACGCCCCGGGGCTTTCGCGGTACCCCATGTTCCACTCGATGACGCGTTGAGTTCCGCATCGCCGCCGCGGACACTAGTCTCTCGAGGGTGATGTCCAAAGGTTGGTCACGCGGCGTTACCAGCCGCGAAACCGCCGGCGGCGAAGCCTCCGGCACGTACTCCCGACCCCCGTCGGTGTCGGAGAGTAACGAAAACCCGCCTGCCGATCACCGCACGGCCACTTCGCGGTCCGGTACGGTCAGGCATCTGTCAGGTCGCTGTCAGTTCAATTGTCAGGTCAATCAGGAGCCGGCCGGCCAGCCGACGACCAGCCGACCGGCCGGCGCGCGGCTGCGGGTCGTGACGAGGCCCGCGCGGCGCATGCTGCGACGGTCGAGGAGGACGAGGTGAACGGTGTCGCGACGACCACCGCACCCGCGGCGGCATCACCTGTACCGCGGACGGGCGGGAGCGCGGTGAACCCACGGCGGTCCCAGTGCGGCGGCGCGAGCCGCGCGGGCGGGACGGCGGCATGATCCTGCGGGCCCGTCGCATCGAGCGGCTGGAGGAACATCCCAACCTCCGCGGCATTCTCGGCATCCTCGCCCAACTCGTCCACACCACCGACACGGAGCTCGTCTCGCTCGCCGGCGCCTGGCGCAACTCGGGGTACCTCGCCGCCGCCCGGGACAAGGCGCTCTCCCCCGACTCGCCATTGATCGTCGAGGTGCTGGCCGCCTTCGACGCGTTGAGCGCGATCTACGCCGACGACCTCACCGGCGCGGAGTACGTCACCGTCGAACCGACGATCGCCGCCACGGCTCTGCGCGCGATGCGCGACGCGGTCGCCGCCTCCTACGCCCGGCCCATCCTCGGCCGCGCGGAGTATGCGGCGCTGATGCGTCCGTGGCGCACGGTCTACCCCCGCGCGCGCGCACACGAACCCGACCTCGGCCCGGCCGCGGCGGACGTGAAGCGGGTTCTCGCGGCACTCCCGGTCCTCGCCGGGCGCTGCCACGATCCAGACAGCCTCGAGGTCTTCGACGGCCTGCTGGTGTCCGCGCTCACCCGCGACGACTCCGCGCACCAGATGGCGATGGACGCCGCCTTCGCGAGCGCCGTGGTGACCGGGCGTCGCCGGGTGTGGACCCTGGTCCGGCGCAGCGCCGCCGAGGGCTTCTGGCGGTTGTGCCCGTACTGCCGCGGCCATCGGGGCACCGATTCGAGCGAGGACCGGCGGGTCATGGAGCTGTGCGCCGACCTGGCCTGCGCGCTGCTCGTCGAGGATCTCCTCGACGCCGACCAGTTCACCCGGCTGACCAGCCCGCTGCACACGCTCATCCCGTTGCAGCACCGCCGCGGTCGCTGACGCCGCCGCGGTCCGCCCGGCTGTCGGTCCGCCCGGCTGTCGGTCCACCGGCCCGGCTCAGCCGGATGCGTCGGGCCGCCACGGCCGGTAGACGATCAGTCGGGCTCCGCCCGGAGTGATGACGATGCGTTCCACCCCCTCCGTGACCTCGCCGTCACAGGCGAACGGCAGCGGGCCGGGCTGACGGGATGAGATCGTGACCCGTTCGACCGTGTGTTGTTCGTACACCCGGCTGCGCCCGAGACGGCCGGTCAGCACCGCCCCCACCAGCCGGAGCCGGGCAAGCGGCGCCGCGGCGTCGACCACCCGCAGGTCCAGCAGCCCTTCGTCAAGGCGGGTGCGGTAGCTGGGGGCGAACCCGCCGGGCTGGTAGATCCCGTTGCCGACGAAGATCAGCCAGACCCGGCGGTACTCGGAGTCGATCTCGACCTCGAACGGCGCTTCGTGGCGCAGCACCCAGCTCAGCGCGATGAGCATCGCCGGCCACTTGCCGATGTGGCGCTCGAACCGTGCACGGATGGCGACCATGTCCGGGTAACCGCCGAGGCTCGCGGTGTTCACGAAGATACGGGAGAACCGACTGAACGTCGCGCTGATGCCCTCGGCCCGGCCGATGCCGACGGCGACCGCCGAACCCTCCCGTATCGCCTGCACCGAGTCACCCGCCCCGGCGAGTCCGACGTCCGCGGCGAAGTGGTTGAGCGTGCCCGCGGGGAAGACCGCCAGCGGCACGCCGTGCGCCAGCGCGGTCTGGGCGGCCGCGTTGATGGTGCCGTCGCCGCCGGCGACGCCCAGCACACGGGACCGCGCCGCCGCGGACACCAGCGCGGTTCTTACGTCGCCGCCCGCGTCGACCTCGACGACCCGGGCCCTGGGCAGGTCGGCCCGCAGCACGGCGAGCAGGTCCGTGTGGTTACCCGGACCGGAACGGGCGTTCACCACCACGGTGAGGCCGTCGCCGTCGGGCAGGGCGGGCGCCCACGCCGACGCGGGGCTGGCCCGGGCAGGGGCCCACGGCCGACGCGGCATCACCTTCGTCGTCAGCAGGCCCGCCCCGATCCCCAGCAGCACGCCGGCGGCCACGTCCCCGGGATAGTGCACCCCGACGTACACCCGGGAGAACGCCACCGTGGCGGCGAGCGCGGCCACCGGCACTGCCGCGCCGGGCGCGTCCAACGCGACTCCGGTAGCGAAGGCGGCCGCCGACGCCGCGTGCCCGGAGGGGAACGAGAACGTCGTGAGATCCTCGCGAAGCCGCCGCAGCGGGGGAATCGTGTGAGTCGGTGGGCGGTCCCGGCGGAACACCACCTTCATCGGCCCGTTGGCGAGGACGCTCGCGACTCCCAGGGCGAGCAGACCACGGGCGGCCGCCGGACGACGGCGTCCCTTCGTCGCACCGAGCGTCCCGGCCACCCCCCACCAGAGCAGACCGTGATCGGCGGCATGAGACAGCCGCGGCAGCACCGGGTCGAGCAGCGGTCTGCCGCCGGCCAGCGCCGCGAACAGCGACCGGTCCGCCCTGGTGAAGGCGTGCAGGAACGTCCGGCCCAGCGCGATGTCACGGCGCATGAGGATCCGGGCGCGCCGACCGACCCGGCTCTCCGCGGGCCAGCGGAGAGCGGTCCCGGTTCCCGGCCTCGTCACCGGCCTTGACCCCACGCCGGCACCGTACCCGTAACGGGGACACCCAGATCAACTGGGATGAACCTCACATCCTCCCGAACCCCGCGGGAGGAGCGAGCGGAAGGAGCTCGCTGTCAGGCCGCGGCTGTCGGAGCGCGCCTGTTCAGAGCGCGCCTGTTCAGAGCGCGCCTGTCAGACCGCGACCGGGGCCTGGCTCGCCCATCTCGGAGCCGGCGGCCATGCCACGCCCCCGGGCCGGGGCAGCGCCCGTCGTGGCTCGACGGTGCGACCTGTCGGCAGGATCTCGCCGGTGTCCTCGAACAGGATCACCCCGTTACACAGCAGGATCCAGCCCTGGTCCCAATGCTGGCTGGCCACCCGGGCGGCGTCACGATCCACACTGTCCGCCGTGGGGCAGGGCGGGGAGTGCGGGCAACCACGTCGCGGGGGTGCGGCTGCGCGTGAGGCGCCGGCGGGCAGGGGATCGGAGGACGGCTCGGGCGAGGAGGGCTCCGGGTCGTCGGAGGGCACCGGGGACGCCGATGCCGGGTCTGAAACGCGAACAGCTTGCACGAGCACCAGACGTTACGCCTCTCCGTAAGAAGCGTCACACCGAGGCGCGGGTGAAGGGGCCGACATGTCTGCGACCCCGGCCCGCAAGTCAGCGTGGACAACGGCTGTGACCAGCGCGGATGCGAAACACGGCACATCGGGAACCAGCCGGGCGGACCACGGGGTGCCTACAGCGAGATGCCGGTAACAGGACCGGACCATCGGATCGGTAGGTTACGGGGCGGTGGCCGAGCGGTTCCGCCACCCTGACCGCAACAATGACGTGGGCCGGTTCCGCTGATGCGCCCACCTGCATGAACGGCGCCCGTTGCCCCCGGCGACCGGGCATCGACACGGCAGGGCCACGGACAGGCACCAGTGAACGGCCACGGACCCGGACATGCCCGGCCACAAGGGGGTACGGACGATGGACGGCGCCACGAGTGTCGGTACCGATACCTTCGGGGGCATCCCCACCGGCGGGGGTTCCGGCCCGCGTGCCGGCGGAAAGCCGGTCGAGGTGTCGGTCGTCATGCCGTGTCTGAACGAGCAGGAGTCGGTCGGCATCTGCGTACACAAGGCCCTTGCGGGACTGGCCATCGCGGGTGCCGCGGGCGAGGTCGTCGTTGTCGACAACGGGTCCACGGACCGGTCGGCGGACGTCGCCGCCGCCGCGGGTGCCCGGGTCGTCCGCGAGACCCGGCGCGGCTACGGCAACGCCTACCTGGCCGGGTTCGCCGCCGCCCGAGGCCGGCTGATCGTGATGGGCGACGCCGACGACTCCTACGACTTCTCAGATCTGGGCGTCCTGCTCGCTCCGCTGCGCGCCGGGCGGGCCGACTACGTGCTCGGGTCGCGCTTCGCCGGGGAGATCCTGCCGGGAGCGATGCCCTGGCTGCACCGTTACGTCGGCAACCCCGCACTCACCGGCATCCTGAACCGGCTGTTCGACGTCCGTTCCTCCGACGCGCACTCGGGCATGCGGGCCTTCAGCCGAGAGGCGTACCTGCGTATGCAGCTGCGCTGCGAGGGGATGGAGCTCGCCTCCGAACTGGTGATCGCCGCGGGCCGCGCCGAGCTGCGGATCGAGGAGGTGCCGATCACCTACCATCCGCGGGTCGGGGCCTCCAAGCTGCACTCCCTGCGGGACGGTTGGCGGCACCTGCGGTTCATGCTGCTGCTGGCGCCGAGGCACCTGTTCGTGCTGCCCGGCCTGGTGCTGCTGGCGCTCGGGATCGTGGGCCAGGCGGCGCTGCTGCCCGGCTCGCTCAATCTCGGCTTCCACCGGCTGGACCTGCACTTCTCGATCCTGTTCGCGCTGCTGGCGCTGCTCGGCTGGCAACTGGTGCTGCTGGGGGTCTGCGCCGACGTCCACAACCACGCCCTCGGCTGGCAGGAGCGCCGCCGCTGGCCACTGCCGCTCATCCACCGCCTGTTCACCCTCGAACGCGGGCTTGCGCTCGGCGCGGGCCTGTTCATCGTCGGATTCGTCGTGGACGTGGTCGTCCTCGTCCGCTGGCTGGCCAACAATCTCGGGCCGCTCAACGAGATGCGCCCGGCACTGCTCGCGATGACGCTGATGGTGCTGGGCGCGCAGACCGCCTTCGGATCCTTCTTCCTGCGGCTGCTGACCGCCGGGCCCAGCGGGGGGCATCAGCGGGCGTCGGCCCGCGGTACCCGTGCCGACACGGGCCCTGACGCGGGCGCGGTTGCGAGTGCCGGCCCAGGCTCCACCCGGGTCGGGACAGACTCCACCCGGGCCGGGGCGAGCGGCCCACGGGCCGACACGCCCGGTCTCGGCCCGTTCTTCGAGGCGCCGGAACACCCGGCCGAGGTCGTCAGGTTCTGAGAACGGCGGATATTCATCATGGCCGTCCTGGGCAGAATGGCCGTCCTGGGCAGACGCCGCTTTCCAGCGCTGCCCGGCGACGCCGCGCCCGTCTCCCTACGCGATCCCGCTGTCCTCGGGGATGACCCCGCGGATGACCTCGCCGCCCCGGGCCGGGTGCCGTCCGGGGAGCACCCCGGCCCGCTCTATGGCCCGAACGCGCGGCGCCGTGCATCGGGTCCGGCCTCCGCCCAGCCGGCCCGACCCGCCCGGCCGGCCCGACCCGCCCGGCCGGTCACGCGGCATCTACCCTTCGCGGTTCTCCTGGTCGCCGGGATGACGCTGCGGGTGGTCACCGGGCACGCCTACCGGCCGGCGTTCGAGTTCAACGGCGACTCCTATGCCTACCTGCGACTTTCCACCCTGCACGCGCCCGACCCGATGCGGCCGGCCGGCTACCCCGCCTTCCTGCGCCTGCTGTCGCACACCGGCGACCTGTGGTGGGTGACAGTGGTCCAGCACGTCGCGGGCCTGGCGCTCGGGGTGGGGATCTACGTCCTGCTGGTCCACCGCCGAGTGGCGGCCCCGGTAGCGGCCCTCGCCGCCGCGCCGGTCCTGCTGGACGCCTACCAGCTTGTCCTCGAGCACTACGTGATGGCCGAGACACTGTTCGCGGTCCTGCTGGTCGCCGCGATGATCGCCCTGACCTGGTCGACACGACCGTCGGTGTGGGCGTGCGGGCTCGCCGGCCTGTTACTGGGCGGGGCGGGCCTGGTCCGCACCATCGGGGTCGCCATGGGTGTGCTCGCCGTGGGCTACCTGCTTCTTCGTCGCGTCGGATGGCTCCGGTCCGCCGCCTTCGCCGTGATGCTCGCCGTTCCACTCGTCGGCTACGCGGGCTGGTTCCACACCGCGCACGGGAAATACGCGCTCACCGGTGGGGACGCGGTGTGGATGTACGGCCGGGTGGCACCGATCGCCGAATGTGATCGCCTGCACCTGAGCACGCGCCAGCTCGTCCTGTGCTCCCCGCATCCGGTGACGGGGCGGCCCGATCCCAGCTACTACGTCTGGAACGGCAACAGCCCGCACTGGCGGCTCGACATGCCCGACGACAAGCGGGACGCGCTGCTGCGCGACTTCACCCGCCAGGTCATCCGGTATCAGTTCGGTGACTACGCCCGGATGGTCGGCGGGGAGATCGCGCACTACTTCGCCCCGGGCCGACCGGTCGGGCACCGCGACTGGCCGGACGCGACCTGGCGGTTCCCGACCGGTGACGAACCGCGCTACCTGCACAACAACGAGCCGCTGCTCGGCTTCCACGGGGACGCGCCCACCCGCGTCATCCGCGAGCCGTCCGCCGGTTTCCTGCGGAGCTACCAGCGTCTCGTCTTCACGCCCGGTCCGGCCCTGGCCGCGATGGTGATCGTCACCATCGCCGCGATCATAACCCCGGACCGGGACCGCCGTGCGTCGCCGGGGAACCACAGCACCCGGCGCCGGGGAGGCCTGCGGGACCGGGCCGCCGAAGCTCGACGGCTGCGGGCGGACATGGCCCTCCTCGTGGCGGCCGGGGCCGCCACGCTCATCGTCCCGGCCGCGACGGTGTGCTTCGACTATCGCTACCTGCTCCCCGTCCTCGTGCTCTTCCCGCCTGCCGCCGCGCTCGCGACCCGCCGCTTCGTACTGCTCAGTCGAGCCCCAACCGGGGTGCCTCGATCGCCGGGCAGGTGTCCATGACGACGTCCAGCCCGGCCTCGCCCGCACGCGCCGCGGCAGCCTCGTCCCGCACGCCGAGCTGGAGCCAGACACCCTTCGCGCCGATCTTCACTGCCTCGTCGACGACCGGGCCGGCGAACTCCGACCGGACAAACAGGTCGACGACGTCGACGGGGAACGGGATCTCGCTCAACGTCGCGTATCCCTGCTCCCCCGCGACCGTAGGTGCCGAGGGGTGCACAGGTACGACACGCTTGCCGTGCCGTCGCAGGTAGTCCGCAATGCTGTAGGCGGTCCGGCGGGTGTCGTTGGACAGCCCCACCACCGCCCAGACCTCGGTGTCGGTGAGCACGCGGCGAATGGTGTCGTCGTCTCCGAAGCGCATACCTGCATAACCGCCCAGGCCACCCGGTTCATCCGGCCCACGGCGGGACGGGACGGACACTAACCGACGCTGCGCTCGAAGGTCACGAGGATGCCGTCGGTCCCGCCGGGGCCGATACGACCCTTGACCTCCGCCGCGGTGATGGCCTTCAGCTGCCACCCCTGCCTGGCGTGCTCATTGAGGATCCGCTCCAGCTTGTCGCCGGACATCTTGCCTCCGATCAGACCTTCTCTGATCTCCACGACCTTGTACTCGAAACGTCCTGCCATCGATCCATCATACCGATCCGGATCATAAACGCGACGGCCCGCGGGGCCCGCAAAATCCTCGCGGGCCCCGCGGTGGTCCTCTTCCGACTTCTTCCAGGCTCAACCGCAGTTACCCCACGGACTGGTGTAGTTCGTGCCGTCGTGATAGCCGAAGCAACGGACACACTTGTTCTGTGTGTATTGCTTGACCGGACCGGCGTAGTACTGGTAATCCCCGACGTCGTATGACCAGTCCGACCCCTCGATCTGCAGGCCGGCGGTGGTACGCGTCGCCGTCCCGATCGACGCGGTCTTTATGGTCACCACGCAGTTGTACGATCGGTTGTACAGCTGATGGACTGTGGCCCTGCTGAGTGCGTGTGAGCGCTGGACACAGACCTCCTGGGGCGTGTAGGGGTTCGTCGCGGCCTGAGCCGGCGCGGAGGCCGCGACGAACATGAAGCACATCATGGCGATGATCGCGCCTACACCGGCATAGAACCTGCGTATCCGCACAGTGTTCTCCTTACTCTCTCGCGAGGTAGTGGATCCGCATTGCACGGGTACGGTGCGATCAAATCGGTAGACGATCTCATCGTCAGCGCCACCGCGGTTGACCGACAGTTTTTCGCCGACCGATCAATCAATTCCGAACAACCAGCCACCACGAGGATGCGGGATGACGGGATGCGAGGACGCCCTATCGTAAGA
>NZ_CDWWEW010000115.1:0-13420 GCF_977966315.1 Frankia sp. CeRuru1 | reverse complement strand
GCTCCGGCCCGTCATCCGCCGCGCCGCCCGGGGACAGTCGCACGGCGCAGCCACCGTCGACCTCCGCCTGCTGGTGGGCGGCGCAGCCGGTGGCCAGACCACCGGCGACCTCCTCCACCAGAACCTGTACCCGGGAGCCGATCCGCGCGTCCGCCCGGGCGGCGGTCAGCTGCTCGACGAGGTCGGTGACGCGTACCCGCCGACGCTCGATCAGCTCATCGGGGATCTTGCCCGTCAGCCCGGCGGCCTCGGTACCCTCCTCGTCGGAGTAGCCGAACACGCCGACGGCGTCGAGCTCGGCGGCCTCGAGGAACTCCGTGAGGATGTCGACATCCTCGGGGGTCTCCCCCGGGAACCCGACGATGACGTTGGATCGCGCCCCCAGGTCGGGCGCCAGCGCGCGGGCGCGGGCGAGCAGGTCGAGGAAGTGCCCACTGCCGCCGAAGCGGCGCATCCGGCGCAGCACCGGCGGGCTCGCGTGCTGGAAGGACAGATCGAGATAGGGCGCGAGGCCCGGAGTGGTCAGCAGCACCTCGAGCAGCGACGGACGCATCTCGGCGGGCTGCAGGTAGACCGTGCGCACCCGGACGATGCCCGACACCGCCGCGAGTTGCGGCAGCAGCTTCTCCAGCGCGCGCAGATCCCCGAGGTCCTTGCCGTAGGAGGTGGAGTTCTCGCTGACCAGGACCAGCTCGCGGGCACCCTGACCGGCCAGCCATTCGGCCTCGGCGAGCACGTCATCGGGCGACCGCGAGACGTGGGAGCCGCGGAACGACGGGATCGCGCAGAAGGCGCAGCGCCGGTCACACCCGCTGGAGATCTTCAGGACGGCGACCGGCCCGGTCGTCAACCGCCGGCGCAGCGGAACGGCTCCGGCGGGCACCGCGCCCGGCGGGAGAGCGGGCGCGGCCCGGTCCACCGGGGTGATCGGCAGCATCGTCCGCCGGTCACGCGGGGAGTGCGCGGGCACCGGGGTACCGGCCAGCACGGCCGCGAGGTGCGTGGCGATGTTCGGATAGGCATCGAATCCGAGGACCGCGTCCGCCTCGGGCAGACTCTCGGCGAGCTCGGTTCCGTACCGCTCGGCCAGGCAGCCCACGGCCACCACCGCGCGCGGACCCGGGCCGGCGCCGTCCGCGGGACCGGACGGACCGCCACCGGCCCGCAGGTCGTCCGCCGCAAGCAGGGCGTCGATGGAGTCCTTCTTCGCCGCGTCGACGAATCCGCAGGTGTTGACGAGCACGGCGTCGGCGTCGGCGGCGTCGGAGACGAGCTCCCACCCGTCCGCGCCGAGCCGAGCGGCCAGCTCCTCCGAATCCACCTCGTTCCGGGAACAACCGAGCGTGATCAGAGCTACCCGGCGATGGAGACGTGTGGACACCAGGTCAGGCTACCGGGGCCGGCGCGGGCGGTGGCGCGGCCACGAGACCGCTACGCTGTTCGTCGCCGACCTCGCAGGCGCCGGAAGCGGCGGCGCTCACCCGGATCGTCACGACCTGCCCGGGTCCGCCCGGCGCCCCGAGGCTCCTGCCGTTACATGACACATCGACCGCACCGGCATTGCCCACCTTGATGTGCAGGGCCCCCGACGCCGTCACCGTCCGGCTGTCGCCGGACTGCAGGAGCTGGGAGAGCAGGACCTGCTCGGCGTCGTCGCGCACCTCCAGCCAGCTCTGCGCGCCGCGTACCGCCAGGACGACGTTCACCCCTGTCGGCGCGGGCGTGGTCGCGGTGGGAGCGGCCGGGCTCGTCGAGGCCGGCGGGACGCTCACGGTCGGGGTGAGCCCCACGGCCCCGCCCGGCCCCGGCGCGGCCCTGTCGTCCGAGGAATCGGAGGAACCTGGCAGCAGCAGCGCGAGAGCCGCGATGACACACACCACGACCAGCGAAACGATCATTGCCGGACCCCACCGGAACCCGTCGCGCCGCCGGCGGGACTCCCCGCGCAGCGGATCGAACTCGGCCGAGGGGACGATCATCAACGGGCCGGTCTGGTGCTCGTGCGAGGCGTCGTAGGCCGCCAGCACCGGCCCGGGATCGAGCCCGAGGGTGGTGGCGATGCTGCGCAGATGCCCGCGGGCATACACCGTGCCGCCGCACTGCGAGAAGTCGTCCTGCTCGATCTGATCGATCAGACCCGCCCTGACCCGGGTGCGCTCGCTGACCTGGGAGACCGTGAGACCGCGGTCACGCCGTGCCGCCGCCAGGATGGACCCGACGCTGTCCCGCGGCTGCGGACCGTCCACGGACTGCATGAGCGAACCTCCGCAACCGTCTTTTCCGCCTACCGTGGACGCGAGGCCTTCAGTTTACGGCGCGTCCCCCGGCGCTGAAAGCGGGGACGTTCCATCGGAGGCTTCCTCATCCGTTACGCAGGGTTATGAGCAGACCCTCCAACTCGTCCGGCATGACCAGCACGTCACGCGCCTTCGAGCCCTCACTCGCGCCGACGATGCCCCGGCTCTCCATCAGGTCCATCAGCCGCCCGGCCTTCGCGAACCCGACCCGCAGCTTGCGCTGCAGCATCGAGGTGGAGCCGAACTGCGTGCTCACCACGAGCTCGACGGCCTGCAGGAAGAGCTGCAGATCGTCTCCGATCTCCTCGTCGATCTCCTTCCTGGCCTCGCCGCCAGCGTCGAACACGTCCTCCCGGAACGCCGGCGGCGCCTGTTCCTTCGTGTGGTCGACGATGGCCGCGATCTCGTCCTCGGAAACGAAGGCACCCTGGATACGGGCGGGTTTGCCCGCTCCCATCGGCAGGAAGAGCGCGTCCCCCAGGCCGACGAGCTTCTCCGCGCCGGCCTGGTCGAGGATCGTCCGGCTGTCCGCCAACGACGCCGTCGCGAAGGCGAGCCGGGACGGCACGTTCGCCTTGATCAGGCCGGTCACCACGTCGACGGAGGGCCGCTGGGTGGCGAGCACCAGGTGGATGCCCACCGCCCGGGCCATGGCGGTGATCCGGCAGATAGAGTCCTCGACGTCGCGCGGCGCCACCATCATCAGGTCGGCGAGCTCGTCGACGATGGCCAGGATGTAGGGGTAGGGCACGTAGACACGTTCGGATCCCGGCGGGGCAGCGATCTCACCGTTACGCACTTTGCGGTTGAAGTCGTCGACGTGACGCACCCCGCACGCGGCGAGGTCCTCGTACCGGTTCTCCATCTCCTTCACGACCCATTGCAGCGCATCGGCCGCCTTCTTGGGATTCGTGATGATCGGCGTGATCAGATGGGGAATACCCTGGTAGTTCGTCAGCTCGACCCGCTTGGGGTCCACCAGCACCATGCGCACCTGGTCAGGGGTGGCCCGGGCCAGCACCGAGGTGATGAGGGTGTTGATACACGTCGACTTGCCGGCTCCGGTCGCCCCGGCGATGAGGATGTGCGGCATCTTGGCCAGGTTGGCGAGCACGTAGCCGCCCTCGATGTCCTTGCCGAGACCGACAACCAGCGGATGCGGGTTGCCGGTCGCCTCCCCGCTGCGCAGGACGTCGCCGAGCGACACCAACTCCCGGTCGGTGTTGGGAATCTCGATACCGACCGCGCTCTTGCCCGGGATCGGACTGATGATCCGCACGTCCGGGCTCTTCACCGCGTACGCGATGTTCTTCGTGAGCTGGATGATCCGCTCGACCTTGACCGCGGCACCGAGCTCGACCTCGTAGCGGGTGACCGTCGGTCCCCGGGTGAAGCCGGTCACCTGGGCGTCCACTTTGAACTGGGCGAACACGTCGGTCAGCGAGGCGATCACCCCGTCGGTCGCGGCCGAGCGGGCCTTGGGCGGCGTACCGGAGCGCAGCAGGGTCGGCGACGGCAGCCGGTAGTCACCGTCGGCCGGGGGGACCAGATGCTCGATCTCGCCGCCGAAGTCCGCGGAACCCGGACCGGGGACACCGGTCGCGGTGTCCGCCGCACCCGCGGTCGCCCGGGCTGTCCGGGTCCGGGCCCTGCGCGGCGGACCGGAGGCGGCCCCCGCTACCGGTTCCCCGCCACCGGCGGCCGCACCGCCCGGATCGGGGGCCGTAGTCACGTAGCCGGTGTCCGCCTCCGGGCCGGCGAGCTCGCCGAACAGGTCGAGGGCGAGGTCCCCGGCGGGCGGCCGGGCGGCATCGGCGACGTCGAAGACCTCGCCATCACCCGGGGGCGTTCCCCCGGGCGGGGTCGCCTGACCGCCGCGCCGACGCCGGCCCGTACCCGCCGCCCCGGCCGCGAGCAGGCCGTCGGACAGCTCCGAATCGTCCTCGGGGTCGTCGCGGAAGTCCTCGTCCTCGTCGTACTCGCCGGCGTCCCGGGCGGGACCGCGCACCCCGATGGTGAGCCGATCGACGAGCTCACCGAGCCGCTCGGGCACCTGGCGGACAGGGGTCGCCGTGATGACGAGAACGCCGAAGAACGTCAGCAGCAGCAGCAGCGGAACGGCGACGTACGGCGTCACCGCGCTGGCCAGCGGGAGGCCACCGAGCAGCCCGACGAAGCCACCGGCCGCCCGCATCCGGGCGACGCCGTCCGAGAAGTCGGGCAGGCCACGAGCGATGTGCACCATGCCGAGCAGACCGACGGCGACCGCCGTCCACCCGATCACCACCCGGCCCCGGCTGCCCGGATCGGTCGGGGACCGGACCAGCCGCCACGCGGCGCCCAGGCCGAACAGCGGCAGTGCCCAGGCGCCGGCGCCGACCAGCAGCTCCAGGACCGCGGCCACGTACCTCCCCAGCGGCCCGGCGGCGGAGAACCACACCGAGGCGCCGGCCAGGATCGCCCCGCCGAACGCGGTCAGGCCGAGCCCGTCACGCCGGTGCCCTGGATCGATGTGCAGCTCACGGGCGCCCCGGCCGGCCCGGCGCAGCACGGTGCCCAGCGCCGTCGCCGCGCCCATCCACAGCCGGTAGACGCTCTTGACGACTGTCTGGCCGATCAGCAGCGACAGCGGGGGGCGACTCGCCCGGGCCGGTGGACGGGCCGGTGTCCTACCGCGGCCGGCCGCGCGGGACCCGCCTGACCGGCCGGAGCCGCCTGACCGGCTGGAGCCGCCCGACCGGCCGGAGCTGCCCGACCGGCCAGCCGCCGTCGATGCGCGTGCCTGGCCGCCCTGACCGCCGCCTCGCGGGGTACCTTCACCCCGCGAGGTGCCTTGACGCCCACCACCGCCCCCCGGCCGGGACGTGGCCGTCTCCGTCTGCGCACGCGTCCGCGCGCCACTGGTCCGTGTGGCCACCGTCGAAACGGTACACACGAGCGTGCCCGAGTACTGGCAACCCCGACGAACCGGGCGCGCCGCAACGCCTCAGACCTCGAGAACCACCGGAACGATCATCGGGCGGCGCCGGTAGTTCTCGTTGACCCAGCGACCGACCGTGCGCCGCACGAGCTGCTGCAGGGCCGTCAGATCGTTCATCCCGGTGCGCATCGCGTCCACCAGCCCGTCGCTGACCAGTTTGGAGACGGAGTCGAAGGTGCCCGGCGCATCGGAGAAACCGCGGGCAGAGAGATCCGGGCCGACGACGACCTTGCCCGCCGCGGCGTCCACCACGACGGTGATCGTGATGAAACCCTCCTCGCCGAGGATCCGGCGGTCCTTCAGGCTCGGCTCACCGACGTCCCCGACCGCGGCGCCGTCGACGTAGACATAGCCGCAGGGAACAACGCCGGTGATCCGCGCCCGGCCGTCGAGCAGGTCGATGACCATGCCGTCCTCGGCGAGCACCACGTGGTCCGGGGGCACCCCGGTCGCCTCGGCGAGCTTAGCGTGGGCCCGCAGGTGCCGCCATTCGCCGTGGACCGGCATGACGTTGGACGGCCTGGTGGCGTTCAGGACGTAGAGCAGCTCGCCCGCCGGGGCGTGACCCGAGGTGTGCACCTTCGCCACGCCCTTGTGAACGACCTTGGCGCCGTAGCGGGTCAGCCCGTTGATCACCCGGAACACCGCGTTCTCGTTGCCGGGGATGAGGCTGGAGGCGAGCACGACCGTGTCGCCGGCCTGGATGCGGATCTGGTGATCCCGGTTGGCCATCCGGGACAGGGCCGAGAGCGGCTCCCCCTGGGAGCCCGTGGAGATCAGGCAGATGTTGCGGTCCGGCAGCGCGTCCACGTCCCGGGCGTCGACGATCAGACCCGGTGGCACCTGCAGCAACCCGAGGTCGCGGGCCACTCCCATGTTGCGGACCATCGACCTGCCCACGAAGCAGACCGACCGACCGTGCTCCTCGGCCGCGTCGAGCACCTGCTGCACCCGGTGCACATGGCTGGCGAAGCAGGCGATGATGATCCGGCGGGTCGCCTCGCGGAAGACTCCGTCGAGCACCGGGGCGATCTCCCGCTCGGAGGTGACAAACCCGGGCACCTCGGCATTGGTCGAGTCGGACAGCAGCAGGTCCACACCCTCGCGGCCGAGCCGCGCGAAGCCCCCCAGGTCGGTCAGCCGGCCGTCGAGCGGCAGCTGGTCCATCTTGAAGTCGCCGGTGTGCAGGACGAGCCCGGCCTCGGTGCGGATGGCCACGGCCACGGCGTCCGGGATGGAGTGGTTGACCGCGAAGAACTCGCACTCGAACGGCCCGAAGGCGTGCCGCTCCTCCTCCCGGATCTCCTGAGTGACCGCCTTGACGCGGTGCTCGGCGAGCTTCGCGTTCATCAGCGCCAGGGTGAGCCGGGTGCCGATCAGCGGGATGTCACGCCGTTCCCGCAGCAGGTAGGGCACCGCCCCGATGTGATCCTCGTGTGCGTGGGTGAGGATCACCGCCTCGATGTCGTCGAGGCGATCCCGGATGGCGGTGAAGTCGGGCAGGATCAGGTCGATCCCCGGCTGGACGTCCTCCGGGAACAACACCCCGCAGTCCACGATCAGCAGCCGGCCGGCGTGTTCGAAGACGGTCATGTTGCGACCGATCTCCCCGACCCCACCGAGCGGGATGATCCGCAGGCCGTCCGCGCGCAGCGGCGGCGGCGGGCCGAGGTCGGGATGCGGATGGCTCATGAGACCTCACCCGCCGCGGCGACGGCCAGTCCGACGGACGAGGCGGGCCCGGACGAGGCGGGCCCGGACGAGGCGGGCCCGGACAAGGCGGGCCCGGACAAGGCGCCGGCCGGCGCGCCCGGTGGCCCGGCGACGTCGAGGACCGCCTCGGCGAGGTCCGCCCGCAGCCGCGCGACCTCGGCGGGAGCGGCGTCCACCAACGGTGGCCGGACCGGCCCCGCGGGCAGCCCGGCCAGCCGCAGCGCGGCCTTGGCCAGGATCACGCCCTGGCTGCGGAACATTCCTTCATACGCGGGCAGCAAGCCCTGATGCAGCGCGATCGCCCGACCCACCTCACCGGCCCCGAAGGCCTCGATCATGGCACGGATCGCGGGTGCGGCCACGTGCCCGACAACACTGATGACTCCGCAGGCCCCGATGGACAGCAACGGCAGGTTGAGCGCGTCGGTGCCGGAGTAATACGCCAGACCGGTCCGCGCCAGCACCCAGGAGGATGCGGGCAGATCGTCCTTAGCGTCCTTGACCGCGACGATACGCGGGTGTTCGGCCAACCGCACCAGAGTCTCCGACGCCACCGGGACCCCGGTCCGGCCGGGGATGTCGTAGATGACGACCGGTAGCCCGGTCGCCTCGGCGACGGTGACGAAATGCCGCAGCAACCCGGCCTGCGGTGGCTTGTTGTAGTAGGGCGTCACGACGAGCAGGCCGTGCGCGCCCGCGGCTTCGGCGGCCCGCGCCAGTTCCACGCTGTGCGCGGTGTCACTCGTCCCGACACCGGAGATCACGCGGGCGCGGCTTCCCACGGCCTCGACGACGACCCGCACCAGGCGGTCCTTCTCCTCGTCGGTGGTCGTCGGAGACTCCCCGGTGGTGCCGTTGACCACGAGCCCGTCGTTGCCGGCGTCCACCAGACGGTTCGCGAGCTCCGCGGCACCCGCCTCATCGAGACCGCCGTCCGCCCGGAACGGCGTGACCATCGCTGTGATCACGCGCCCGAACGGCGCCGGCGGCAACATTGACATACCGGTCACGCTAGACAGCACCTCCGACATCACCTCTGGCGACCGACATCACCCGCCGGACCGCCGAACCTCCGCGTTCACTCCTCCGACACCGCCGGGCCGGCACCGGTCCATCCTCCGCCCACGCCGCCTTTCCCGCTCCGCCGGCCCGAGCCGTGCCTGCTCCCCGGACTCGCCACAAGCGACCGGCGCGAGACCCGCGGGGGCCGCTGGGCCACCGCACGCGGATACCGTCCGCCCGGCCCGGGGACCGCGCACCGCGCGGTGTCTGGCACCGCGACCGGGTCGGACGCCGATCGGACCCCGCCGTCACCGGATGGAGACGGATCGCGGCCGGCCGGGCCCCGATCGGGGACGACGGGACGACCGGCGAGGAATGCACCGCACCGGAATGCACCGCACCGCACAGCACCGTCCCACTCGCCGCGACAGAGCTTTCAGAGTACCGCCACCGGATCGTCCGGGCGGTGCCATCCGGCGGCGCGCGGGCCCGCCAGGATCGCGCCCGCCATCCGGGACATTACCGTAATGCCAGACTACCGTCACCCAATGCCACCGGCGAGGGCCGCCCGAGTCCCGCGGGCGATCTCCAGGTCCTCGCGTGCCTCGATCACGAGCGTGCGCACGGCGGCCCCCGGCACGCCGATCTCGCGCTCCGTGCCACCAGATGGGCCCGTACCACCGGCCCGGGCCGGATCGTTACGCTCGGGATCCACCGCCACGCCCAGGTAGCCGAGTCCGGCCGCGGCCCCGGCCCGCACGGAGGCAGAGTTCTCCCCGACGCCGCCGGTGAACACCAGGGCGTCCAGCCCGCCCAGCGCGGCGGTCATCGCGGCGATCCCGGCGCGCAGCCGGTGCAGGTAGACCGCCAGCGCCAACGCGGCGACCGGCTCACCCGCGGCGGCGCCGGACTCGACCTCCCGCATGTCCGCCGTCCCCGCGAGCGCGCGCAGCCCCGCCGAGGTGAACAGGCGATCGGTGAGCTCGTGCGCGCTCAGTCCCGCCTCCGTCTGCAGCCACAGCAGCGCGCCGGGATCCACGGTGCCGGACCGGGTGGCCATCACCAGGCCCTCCAGCGGGGTGAAGCCCATCGTGGTGTCCACCCCCACCCCGTCGAGAACGGCGGCGAGCGACGCGCCCGAGCCGAGATGACAGGTCACGATGCGCCGCGCCCCGGTGAGCGCAGCCGCCCGCCGGGAGACGTGGGCGTGGGACAGGCCGTGGAAGCCGTACCGGCGGATGCCGTACCGCTCCCGCCACTCGGCCGGGATGGCGTAGGTGATGGCCTCCGCCGGCATCCGGCTGTGGAACGCCGTGTCGAAGCAGGCGACCTGCGCCACCTCGGGCACGGCCGCCCCGACCTCGTCGAGGGCGGCGAGCGCCGCCGGCTGGTGCAGGGGGGCGAGGGCGGTCAGCCTCCGCAGCCGCTCGGCCACGGCCCGGTCGACGACCACGGGGGCGGTGAAATCCGTCCCGCCGTGCACGATGCGGTGCCCGACCGCGCCCGGCTGGCCACCCTCGTGGGTGAGCCCGCGCAGCGCGGCGACGACCCCGGCCGGGTCCGCCCGACCGGCTGGCGCGGTGAGATCGCGCGCGGCGAGCAGGGCGTCGTCCGGGCCGATCAGCCGCAGCTTGAGGCTGGCCGATCCGGCGTTGACCACCAGGACGTTCATCGCGACGGGACGGGGCTCGGTAGGGGCGGGACTCAGTAGGGCCAGGTCCAGTTCCGGATCTCCGGGGCGTCCTCGCCGTGGTCCCGGGTGTAGGTCCGGGCCGCGAGCCGCGCGTCGACCATCTGCTGCCGGACGTGCGCGGCGCGGGCGCCCAGGCTCGGTACCCGGTCGATGACGTCCGCCACCAGGTGGAACCGGTCGAGGTTGTTCAGCATGACCATGTCGAACGGGGTGGTAGTCGTCCCCTCCTCGATGTAGCCACGGACATGCAGGTTGTGATGGTTGTGCCGCCGGTAGGTCAGCCGGTGGATCAGCCAGGGATAGCCGTGGTAGGCGAAGATGACCGGCCGGTCGGTGGTGAACAGCGCGTCGAAGCGGGCGTGCGAGATGCCGTGCGGATGTTCCGCCTCGTCCTGCAGGGACATCAGGTCGACGACGTTGACGACGCGCACCTTCAGATCGGGGAAGTGCTGGCGCAGGATGTCCACCGCGGCGAGGGTCTCCAGGGTCGGGATGTCCCCGGCGCAGGCCATCACCACATCCGGCAGCCCGTCGCCGGGCGCGTCGTGGTCGTTGCTGGCCCAGTCCCAGATGCCCAGGCCACGGGTGCAGTGGGCGATCGCCGCCGGCATCGACAGGTAGTTCAGCGCCGGCTGCTTGCCGGCCACGATCACGTTGATGTAGTGCCGGCTGCGCAGGCAGTGGTTGCCGACGGAGAGCAGGGTGTTCGCGTCCGGGGGCAGGTACACCCGGACGACCTCGGCCTTCTTGTTCACGACGTGGTCGATGAACCCGGGGTCCTGATGGGAGAAGCCGTTGTGGTCCTGCCGCCACACGTGGCTGGTCAGCAGGTAGTTCAACGAGGCGATCGGGCGCCGCCACGGGATGTGCCGGGTGGTCTTCAGCCATTTCGCGTGCTGGTTGACCATCGAGTCGACGATGTGGATGAACGCCTCGTAGCAGGAGAAGAGCCCGTGCCGGCCGGTGAGCAGATAGCCCTCCAGCCAGCCCTGGCACAGATGCTCGGCAAGCACCTCCATGACCCGGCCGTCCACGGCCAGGTGCTCGTCCGTCGGTTCCGTCCCGGCGTTCCAGGCGCGGTCGGTCACCTCGAAGAGCGCAGCCAGCCGATTGGAGGCGGTCTCGTCCGGGCCCATCACCCGGAAGGTACTCGGATTGGCGGCCATCACGTCCCGTAGGAACGCGCCCAGGACCCGGGTCGGCTCGGCAAGGGTGGTCCCGGGGGCGGTGACGTCGACCGCGTAGTCGCGGAAGTCAGGAAGGGTCAGATCACGCAGCAGCTCGCCCCCGTTGGCATGCGGGTTCGCGCTCATCCTCCGGGGACCGCGAGGGGCGAGCGCGGCGAGTTCGGGCCGCAGGGCGCCGCCGGCATCGAAGAGCTCCTCCGGCCGGTAGGAGCGCAGCCACGCCTCCAGCTGGGCCAGGTGCCCGGGGTTGTCGTGCAGCTGCGCGACGGGCACCTGGTGGGACCGCCACGTGCCCTCGACCGGCAGGCCGTCGACGACGGCCGGCCCGGTCCACCCCTTGGGGGTCCGCAGCACGATCATCGGCCAGGTGGGGCGCTCGGTGCGGCCGTGGCGGCGGGCCCGGTCCTGGATCTCGTGGATCTCGTCGACGGCGGCGTCCAGGACGCCCGCCATCCGCTGGTGCACCGCGGCCGGGTCGTCCCCGGCCACGAAGTACGGATGGTAACCGTAGCCACGCAGGAGCGCGGTCAGCTCCTGCTCGGGGATGCGGGCCAGGATCGTCGGATTGGCGATCTTGTAGCCGTTGAGGTGCAGGACCGGCAGCACCGCGCCGTCGCGACCCGGGTCGAGGAACTTGTTGGAGTGCCAGCTCGCCGCGAGCGGGCCCGTCTCGGCCTCCCCGTCCCCCACGACGGCGCAGACCACCAGGTCGGGATTGTCGAAGGCCGCGCCGTAGGCGTGGGTCAGCGCGTAACCGAGCTCGCCGCCCTCATGGATGGACCCGGGAATCTCCGGCGCGACGTGGCTGGGGATTCCGCCGGGGAAGGAAAACTGCCGGAACAGCCGCCGCATCCCCGCCACATCCCGGCCGATCGAGGGGTAGACCTCGCTGTAGGTGCCTTCCAGGTAGGCGTTCGCCACGATGCCGGGACCGCCGTGACCCGGACCGATGATGTAGATGGCGTTCAGGTCCTTTGCCCGGATCACGCGGTTCAAGTGGGCGTAGATGAGGTTCAGGCCGGGAGTCGTGCCCCAGTGCCCGAGCAGGCGCGGTTTGACGTGCTCCGAACGCAGCGGCTCGGTGAGCAGGGGATTGTCAAGCAGGTAGATCTGCCCGACGGACAGATAGTTCGCCGCTCGCCAGTAGGCGTGGATGAGATCGAGCTCCGCCGGGGACAACGGCCCCGCGGCCGGATCCGCGCCGCTCCGCTCGGCGTCGACGACGCTCGTCATCGGCTGTCCTCTTTCTCTTTCTCCCGACAAATCAATGGGCGGCCGGCGGCGGGGAGGCCCGGCGCTCAGCCCTCTCCCACCAGCGGGCTGGAGGCGACCTCGGTGCCGTCGTCCAGCGTCGAGATCCGGAAGTCGGCGAACACGTTGGGCGCCACCCGGAGCAGCTCCCGCAGGGCGGCGACGGCAAGCCCGCGGATCTCCACGTCGGCATGCTCGCTCGCCCGCATCCCGATGAAGTGCCGCCACGCCCGGTAGTTCCCGGTGACCACGATCCGGGTCTCGGTCGCGTTCATCAGCACCGACCGGGCCGCCTGGCGCGCCTGCTTGCGCCGTGAGGTGGGCGCGGAAACGTCGGCGAACCGCTTCTCCAGACCTTCCAGCAGACGCCCGTAGGCCTCCAGCGAGGCCGCCGCGGCCTGTTGGAACAGGGCGTGCAGCTCCGGATCGGCTGCGATGACCTCCGGTTCCACCACGGCGGCGTCCCGCTCGGGGACGTAACGCTGGGAGAGCTGGCTGTAGGAGAAGTGCCGGTGCCGGACCAGCTCATGGGTGAGGCTGCGCGACACCCCGGTGAGATAGAGCGATACGGTCCCGTGCTCGAGCACGGACAGATGCCCGACGTCGAGAATGTGCCGCAGGTAGCCGGCGTTGGTCGCGGTCGCCGGATTCGGCTTGTTCCAGCTCTGGTAGCAGGCCCGCCCGGCGAACTCGGCGAGGGCCTGACCGCCGTCGGCGTCGGTGCTCCAGGCCACGTCGTCCGGGGGGATGAACTCGGTCTTGGCGATCACCTGGACCCGAAGCCGCACGGACGTCGGCCCGGACGCCGGTTCGGGCGTCGGCTGCGACACTGCCACCTCCATCATCTGGGCGCGGGACCCGTTGCCCGGTCGCTGGCGGACTCCTCCCACGGTAGACGGCGCCCGTCCGCCGGGACACGGGGACCTCACCCGGCGGCGGCATGCACCCGGACGCCAGGCCTGCAATCACCCGACCGGGCCAGCAATCGCCCAACCGGGATCGTGTCGGCATCCACTTACCCGTCCGGTTACCCGATCGACGCGCGGGGATTGGCAGTCACAACCCGCGTGGTACACCGGAGGTGGACGCCTCGTCAGTCCCCAGCGACGAGGAGTCGCAGTGCCCGCCCTCACGGCGTGGCATGGCGCGGCCGGGGATCTCCGCCCCCGTCAATCCCCGGCCGCCCGGCCACGTCACGACGGGCAGCCTCCCGGCGATGGCGCGGCGGCACGCCCGCCGCGCGCATCGGGCCGCGGGCTCCGCACGACCCCCGGGAAGAAGCCGCAGCCCCCGGGAG
>NZ_CDWWEW010000114.1:0-13504 GCF_977966315.1 Frankia sp. CeRuru1 | reverse complement strand
GATGTCGTGACCGCCGAACCCGAACGAGTTCGACAGCGCGGCGCCCGAGCCGATTGTCCGGTTGTCGATCCGCACGACGTCGAGCGCGATCTCGTCGTCGAGAGCATCGAGGTTGCGCGTCGCGGGAACCAGGCGTTCCCGCAGCGCCAAGACGCTGAACACGGCCTCGACCGCGCCGGCGGCACCGAGCAGGTGCCCGGTGGTCGACTTGGTCGACGTCACCGCGATCTCGTCAGTGTGGTCGCCGAAGGCGCTGCGCAACGCCAGCGCCTCCGCCGCGTCACCGGCGGGGGTGGACGTGGCGTGGGCGTTGACGTGGACGATGTCACGGGGTTCCAACGAGCCGGACCGCAGCGCCGCCCGGATCGCCCGGGCCGCGCCGGCACCGGTCGGCTCCGGCGCGGCGATGTGGTAGGCGTCCGAGCTGATGCCGGCGCCGGCCAGGGTGCCGTGAACCCGGGCACCGCGGGCGGCCGCGTGCTCGGCCGACTCGAGGATGAGGATCGCCGCGCCCTCGCCGAGCACGAAGCCATCCCGTGCCTTGTCGAACGGACGGGAGGCGGCCTCGGGTGCGTCGTTGCGGCGGGACAGCGCCTGCATCTGCGCGAAGCCGGCCATGGTCAGCGCCGAGATCGCCGCCTCGCTACCGCCGGCGATCACGACGTCGGCGCGCCCGGCCCGGATGATGTCCAGCGCCAGCGCGATGGCCTCCGACCCGGAGGCGCACGCGCTGACTGGGGCGTGCACCCCCGCCTTCGCGCCGAACGCCAGGCCCACGGTGCTGGCCGGGCCGTTCGGCATGAGCATCGGCACCAGGTGCGGGGACACCCGCCGGGGGCCCTTCTCCCGGATCACGTCATGCTGGTGGAGCAGGGTGAGCACGCCCCCGATCCCCGAGGCCACACACGCGGCGAGGCGCTCCTGGTCGACCTCGGGTGAGCCCGCGTCAGCCCACGCCTCACGCGCGGCGGTCAGAGCCAGCTGCTGGCTGCGGTCGAGGGTACGAGCCTCGACTCGACCCAGCGGCGGCTCCACCGCCAGCGGCGCGGCGATCTGGACCGGGAGCTGCTCGACCCAGTCCTCGGTGAGACGCCGGACGCCGGAGCGGCCCGAGAGCAGACCCTCCCACGTCGAGGCGACATCGCCACCGAGGGGAGTGGTAGCCCCGAGGCCGGTGACGACGACCTGCCTGGGGGTCGTGGTCACGCCGCGACACCTGCCCGCTGAATGTAGGAAACCGCGTCACCGACGGTCTTGAGGGTCTTCACGTCGTCGTCCGGGATCTTCACCCCGAACTTCTCCTCCGCGGCGACGACCACCTCGACCATGGACAGCGAGTCCACGTCCAAGTCGTCGATGAAGGTCTTGTCGGCCGTCACGTCGGCCGGGTCGACACCGGCGACCTCTTCGAGGATGACGGCGAGACCGGCGAGGATGTCAGCTTGGGACATGATTGTTCCTCCTGATGGGATGTTGTCGGTCGGTGGCGGGTGGTGCGCGGGGCTGCCGCGTACCAGCGCGGAAGCGCGGGCGCCTGGATCAGGGGCGCGGTCGGGCTGGTGGTCATCGGACGCCTCGCCGCAGTGCGGTGCGGGACGGTCGCGGCGTCGAGGGTTGGTCGAGGGTTGGTCGAGGTTGTCAGGGGCAGCGTACGAGCTGCCCGCAGTAGGTCAGGCCGGCACCGAAGCCGAACAGCAGCACCGGGTCTCCCCGGCGGATCTCGCCGCTTTCCAGCAACCGGCTGAGTCCCAGCGGAATGCTTGCGGCGGAGGTGTTGCCGGCGTCGACCACATCGCGGGCAACGGCGGCGTTCGTGGCGCCGATACCCGTCACCAACGCTTCGACGACCCGCAGGTTAGCCTGGTGCGGAACGATACCCGCGAGGTCCTCGGGTGCCACGCCGGCTTGCTCGCAGATCTGGCGGAGGACCGGGACCAGGGAGATCGCCCAGCGGAACACCGCTTGGCCCTCCATGCGGAAGACGTTGTCGCCGTAGCCGGGGACCTGGATCGTCTCGGGCCGGGACCCATCGTGCCCCCAGACCGCGGGGCCGATCTCGTTCGTCTCCGCCGGGCCGACCACGGCTGCTCCGGCACCGTCGGCGAGCAGGATGCAGGTGCTGCGATCGTCCCAGTCGGTGTAGTCCGACAGCCTTTCGGTGGCCACCACGAGCACGTTGCGCAGGGTGCCGGCGCGCACCATGCCGGCGGCCGTCGACACCGCGTAGCTGAAACCGGCGCAGGCGCCGTTGATGTCGAACGCCCCGGCCCGGCCGGCCCCGATGCGATGGGCGATCTGCGGACCGGCACCCGGGATCTGGGAGGGAGAGGTGCAGGTCGCCCCGATCACCAGATCGATCGAGTCGGCGGTGAGGCCGGCGGCGGCGAGCGCCTTCTCCGCGGCCGCGGCGCCCATCGCGACGATGGTCTCCTCGTCGTCGGCGATGCGCCGGCTGGCGATGCCGGTACGGGCCTGGATCCAGGCGTCGGAGGTATCGACCCGCTGGGCGATCTCGTCGTTGGTCACCACCCGGGCCGGGCGGTAGACGCCGAGGCCGAGCATGCGGGCACCGGTCAGCTCGGTCATGCCCGCGCTCCCACCAGGGCGTCGTCCGTCGTCGAGCCCGGTGGAGTTCCGGGGGCCGAGCCCGCCGGGCTCGCCGGGCTCGCGCTCAGGAGCTGGTCGCCGAGGTACTCGGCGACCAGCTCGCGGGCCGCGGGCAGGTCGTCGGGGCTCTTCACCGCGTGGATCGTGACACCGGGCAGTTCCCGGCGGGCGAGCCCGGCGAGAGCACCGGCCGGGGGGAGTTCGACGACCGCACCGACCCCGAGATCGCGCAGCGTCGCGAGACACAGGTCCCACCGGACCGGCGCCGCGACCTGGGCCACCAGCCGGCTGATCAGCTCGGCCGGGTCGGTGACGATCGCCCCGTCGGCGTTGGACAGCGCGGCGGCCCGCGGCACCCCGGGCCGGATGCCGCCCGCGACCGCGGCCAGCGCGTCGCGCGCGGAGGACATGTGCCGGGTGTGAAAGGCGCCGGCGACGGACAGGGGACGCAGCCGGACACCCGCGGGCGGCTCCGCGGCGAGCCGGGCGAGGTCGTGGGCGGTGCCGGCGGCGACGATCTGCCCGGCACCGTTGCGGTTGGCGGCGGTCAGGCCGAGTTCGCTCAACCGGGCGGCCACCGCCTCGGGATCACCGCCGAGCAGCGCCGTCATGCCGGTCTCGACCCGGGCGGATGCCTCGGCCATCGCGCGTCCCCGCAGGGCCACCAGGACGAGGGCCTCCTCGGCGGTGAGGGTACCGGTGAGGGCTGTGGCGGTGATCTCGCCGACGCTGTGACCGGCCAGCACCAGGGTGTCCGATCCGACTGGGGAGGTGACCGGCAGCCCGAGCTGTTCGGCCGCGATCAGCCCGCTCGCGACGATCAACGGCTGGGCGATCGCCGTATCCCGGATTGTCTCGGCGGGCGCCTCGCACCCGGCTTCGAGCAGGTCGATCCCGGCTGCGGCGGACCACCAGCGCAGCCGTTCCTCCGCCCCCGCGAGACCGCGCCAGGCGCGGAGCTGTCCGGGGGTCTGTGCACCCTGGCCGGGCGCGAGGATCGCGAGCACCTGTTCACTTAACCCCTCACGAGGACTGGTTGTCGCTGGCGGCTACTCACCGATGTGTCGACCGGCTGTTGTAGGTGTCCTACAAACCGATCTGTTTGGATCGGACGTTACTGCGCGACGCCGACATCGGCCTGGAATGGCATGACGGACCTGCAAAGTAGTTCGATGTGACCATTCTCGCGCGGGGGTGAGAGGGGCGTGGGAGGACTTGAACGATCATGTTTTTCCTGTAGGTAACACACCGTCGAGGCGTCCCAGAACGAGCGCAATATGCAGGATGAAGCGTTCGCGGTGGTCCGCCGGATCCAGCCCGCACACCTCGGCGGCCTTACGGAGTCGGTAGCGGACCGTGTTGGTGTGGAGATACAGCGCCCGGGCCGTCGCCTCCAGCGACGAGCCGAAGTCGAGATAGGCCCCGGCGGTCTCCAGTAGCGGGGTACCGGCGTCGCGCAGCGGGACGTACACCTCGTCGATGAGCGCCCGCCGGGCGTCAACGTTCCCCGCGAGGGCGAGTTCCGGGAGCAGGGCGCGGGCCATGACCGGCCGGGGCGCGGCCGGCCAGGCGGTGACCACGTCCGTGGCGGCGAGGGCGACCCGCGCCGCGTGCGGTGCCCCGGTCAGGTCACCGACCACCGGGCCGATCACCACCGGGCCCGGCCCGCAGGCGGGAAGCAGTGCCCGGGCCGCGTCGAGGACGGTGTTCACCGGCGCGGTGCCGCCGGCCGGGCGGGTACCCGCGGTGGGGGGAGGTTCGACGCTGTTCTCCGGCTGGAGGGTCATCTCGGGACGGCCGATGCCGTCCCTGCCGGCAGTGAAATTCCCGCCGACCACCATCACCAGGCGATCATGGTGGACCCCGGCGAGAACCTCCAGTTGGGCCATGCGGGCGAGCCGGTGCGCCTCGTCGACCACCACCTCCGGCGAGTTGCTCCCGGCCGTGCCGACGATGACGGTGACGGACGGCGGGTTACGCCAGCCCACCGCGGCCGCCCGTGACGGCAGTGCCCGGTCGACCTCGCCCCGGACCACGTGGTCGACGACCAGCGCCTCCAGCCGGGCGTCCCAGGCACCGCGTTCCTCGGCGGCGCGGGCGTAGACGACCGCGCCGGCGAACGCGATGTCACGGGAGTAGCGCAGGACATCGGCGAGCAGCCGTTGCTCGTGCTCCGGGCCGGCCAGGTTCGGCACCTCGGCCTCGATCGCCTCCACCGCGACCCGGACCAGATCGACGAGCCGGCGGAAGGTCACGGCGCGGACGAGTTCCCGCGGGGCGACCCGGAAGACGTCCTCGGACAGATCCCGGGCGTGTTCGGGCCGCCGGCACCACTCCACGAACGACGAGATGCCGGCCTGCACCACGAGCTGAATTCCGGCGCGGTGACTCGCCGACATGGCCGGGAACCAGGGCAGCGCCTCCGCCATCCGGGCCGCCGCCCGGGAGGCGAGCATCCCGCTCGACCGTTCCACCCGGCGGATCACCTCGCTGGTGCTTTCTCCGCCGGGTGTGCTCCCGGTCGATGCGGGTCGGGCTTGGTCGCCGTCGGGTCTGGGGCTGGCCCCGCCGGCCGACCACGGGTTGCCCAGATCAGGGATACGCGGCTCCGGGTAGTCGACGGCTTGCTCCGGCACCGGCCCGGTTTCGGGGCTCGGCTCGGTCTCGGATGTCGGTGTGGGGACGGGGGGTGTCCCCGGTTCAAGGCGGGCTGTCCCGGTCGCTGCGTCCGAGGAGAAATCCGAGGAGGAATCCGAGGAGGAGGCTGCCACGCCCGTCAGCATGCCTCAGCCGTCCCGCACCCCTGTGTATTGCTGGTCCCGGCACGTCGCTGGTCTCGGCGCATTGCCGGTCCCGGCATGTCGCTGGTCTCGGCGCATTGCCGGTCCCGGCAGGTGGCTCCGATGGGTGGTTCGGGATACCCCGGTCGCTCGGGCCTGGTCCCGGGCGTGGAATTCACCGAACGGGGGATGGTGCCGAGGCGGGAAAGGCCACAGGAGCGGGAGCAGGGCGGGAGCGGAGGCGATGCGGGATGCTGCGGGTATGCGCGAGGTGAGCATTCGTGGAGACGGGATACGGCTGGGGCAGTTCCTCAAGCTCGCGGATGTGGTCGAGGCCGGGTCCGAGGTGAAGGAGCTGCTCGCGGGCGGGATGGTGCGGGTCAACGGGGAGGTCGAGACCCGGCGGGGCCGGCAGCTCGCGCCGGGGGACGAGGTTGCCGTGGCCGGCGAGGCACTCCGGGTCCTATGAGCCATCGCCACGACTCCGCCGGTCACCGGGCGTCTGCCGGTCACCGGGCGTCAGAGCCGGTCGGAGTAGGTGTCCGCCCAGCCGTGGACCTTCGCCACGTAGGCCCTGGTCTCCTGGAAGTCGGGGATGCCCCCGGCGGTTCGCACGGCGCCCGGGCCGGCGTTGTAGGCGGCCAGGATCAGCGAGACCCGGTCGCCGGGTAGATACCCGACCTCCTGGGCGAGCCGGGCCTCGTAGAAGGCCGCGGACGGGATGGCGTCGAGCGGGTCGAGTGGGTCGGTGATCCCGTCGTGGTTGCCGTCGATCCCGAATTCGGCCCAGGTGGTGGGGAGGAACTGCATGATGCCCCGGGCGCCGGCGCGCGAGACCGCCTGCGCGTCGAACTTGCTCTCCACCCGGGCCTGCGCCGCGAGCTGCGCGGCGGTCAGGACACCGTAGGTCGCCGCCGCGGACCGGAAGACCGGGACCAGGTCGTCGGGCACGTCGAGGTGGGGGTACCGCAGTACGCCACAGCCGCTCATCAGGGTGATGACGATGAACGCGGCCAGGGTAGAACGTGCGGGCGCCCCATTGATCATCCGCACATTGTCCGTCCCCGGGATCGGGGGTGTCCCGTTGCCCACGTCGTCATGCCACGTCCCGAGGGTCTTCGTCCACGCGAAGCTATCCAACCAGGGCCGTGCGCAGGGACCGCAGGTCGGTCTCGGTGAGACCGGTGTGCCGAGCCCAGGCCGCGGGACCGCCCCAACCGGTGTCGACACCGGCCAGAAAGCCCCGCATGACCTCGGGCCGGCAGGCCAGCTGGCCCGAGGTGAGCGAGGTCACCGAGTGGTTATAGGACGGTCGGTCGGCCAGGCGGGCGTTGACCCGGTCGATGCGCTCGTTTGTCTGGACGTAGTCGGTGATGATCGCCTCGGGGTGCACGCCGACGAGACTGAGGAGCAGAGCAGCGAGCACGCCGGTACGGTCCTTTCCCGCCGCGCAGTGGAACAGGGCCGGGCCCGCCGTCGGCTGGGCCAGCAGGTGCAGCGCCCTGGCCACCGAGTCCCCGGCCAGGCGCAGGTAGTCCAGGTAGTGCTCGATTCGGTCGGCTGAGTCGCGGTCCTTGACGATGGCAGGGTAGCGCGGGTCGTCCGGCATCACCCATTCACCGGGGAGAAAGGACAGATTGTGGTAAGCGACCGGTTCGTAGGCGAGCGGCCCGCGGCCCTCCCGCTCCGCCTCCTCCTTGGCCCGTAGGTCGATGACCATGCGTAGCCCGAATGTCTCCCGCAGCGTGAGCACGTCACCGCCCGTCAGGGCCTGGACGGAGTCGGTGCGCAGGAATACCCCCCATCGGGTGGTTGCACCGTCCAGGGTAGGCAGCCCACCCAGATCTCGCGCGTTGTCGCAACCCGACATGTTGAACCATCGCTCCACACGCTGATCGTAGAGCCCGAGGTGGTGCCGCCGGGCCCGTTGGGCGCAGCCGGGTCAGGGGTGCAGCCGGGTCAGGGGTGCGGATCAGCCACACGGTGGGGCGTCCCGCTGACTGGGCGGAGGGCTGGCGAGCCTCGCCGTCGTGTGTGCCCCACCCGACTCGGGTGCGGCGTGCTCGGGTGCGGCGTGCTCGGGTGCGATGTGGATCGGCCGGGCGGGCACCCCGGCGACGACCTGCGCGGCCCGGATGTCGTCGGTGACGACGGACCCGGCTCCCACAACCGCTCCGTCGCCGATGCTGCGCAGGCCGACGATGCTCGCCTGCGCGCCGATCCACGCCCGCGCGCCGACGGCCACCGCACCGGAGAGCCGGGCCCCCGGCGCGACCGTGACGTAGTCGCCCAGGCGGCAGTCGTGCGCCACGCTGGCGCCGATGTTCACCACTACGTGCCGACCGGTTTCGACGTTGGTGGTGATGCTGGCGAGAGCACAGACGACGGTACCCGGCCCGAGCTTCACGTCACCTCCGACGCTGGCCCGGGGGTGGACGAGGGTCGCGGGTCGCCGGCCGCGGGCGCTGGCGTACCGGTCGACGCGGGACCGGGTGGCCGCGTCGGCGAAGCCGATCAGGTAGTCGGCGTCGAGCCGATCGAGCAGGTCGAGTCCACCGAGGAGCGCGGCTCCGCGCCGGGCGAGTGGATCCGGGTCCACGCGGTCGTCATCGACGAAGCCGAGGACGTCGTAGCGGGGACCCTCGGTGGCCGCGTTGACCGCCTCCACCAGATCGAGCAGTTCCCGGCCGTGCCCTCCCGCGCCCACGATGACCAGCGAGCGCAGGTGAGCGGGCACGCGGCGACCGTAGCCCCCGATCTAGACGAGTTCAATCTGACACTCAGAGTAGTCGATTGGACCTTCTGGATGGCGTGGTGTCGCTCTTCGTGAAGAGATGACTGGCGCAGGCGGCCGATCATACTACTATTCGTATCATCATAATCTCGAAGGGTGATGAATGGTGAAGGTAGTCGTGACGGGTGGGGCCGGCTTCATCGGGGCCCACCTGACCAGAGCGCTCCTCGCGGCGGGCGCGGAGGTCGTCGTGATCGACGATCTGAGCACCGGGGCGCTGTCGAATCTCGCCGGGCTGCCGGCCGAGCTCGTCGTCGGCAGCGTGACCGACCGGACGCTGGTCGAACAGGCGTGCACCGGAGCGTCGAGCATCGTGCACCTGGCTGCCCGGCCGTCGGTCGAACGGTCGTTGCTCGACCCGATGGCCACCCACGCGGTGAACGCGACCGGCACCCTGACGGTGCTCGGCGTCGCCCACCGGGCCGAGACGCACGTCGTCGTCGTGTCCTCCTCATCGGTCTATGGTGATCAATCGGCCGCTGGTGCTCAGCCGGCGGCCGGTGTTCAACCGGCGGCCGATGACCGGTCGGCCGCCGATGGCGCGGGCCCGCTGCCGCGGTCGGCGGGCACCCCGTGCCTTCCGCGCAGTCCCTTCGCGGCCTCGAAGCTCGCCGCCGAGGGATATGCGCTGTCCTACCAGGCCAGTTTCGGTCTGCCGGTGCTCACGGTCAGACTGTTCGACGTGTTCGGCCCGTACCAGTCCGCCGGGCACGCGTACGCGGCCGTGGTGCCGACCTTTATCGAGGCTGCGTTGGCCGGCCGGCCGCTGACGGTGCACGGGGACGGCCGGCAGACGCGCGATTTCATCCCCGTCGAGCTGGTCACCGGGATGCTGTGCGATGCGGTGTGCCGCCGGCTGACCCATCCACACCCGGTCGACATCGGGTCCGGGACCCGTACCGACCTGCTCGCCCTGATCGCCCGGCTGGAGGGGATTCTCGGCCGGCGGCTGGTCGTCGAGCACGCCGCGCCCCGGCCCGGGGAGATCCGGGACTCCCCGGCGGACACGACGACGATGCGTTCGCTGTTCCCGGACGCGCCCGGGGCGGATCTCACCACCGCGTTGACGGCAACCGTGGCCTGGTACGCCGACCGGCTGGGGGCGGACCGGGCACCGGCCCCAGCCGTCCTCCCGTGACGGCTGGGGCCCGTGCACCGGCGAGTGCGGCCCCCGTGCGGGGCGGCAGTGACGGCACGCGGTGACGGCACGCGGTGACGGCACGCCGTGATGTGGATCGCTGTAACGATCCGCTTGTCATCGTCGGCACTCACGACTTTTTGACCTTCCCGAACAGGTTACCGGGCCGGGTGCGGTCGACGGTTGGACGCCGTGGGCTGGATGGGAATCCGCCCGGTCACGTCCGCGGCGGCCAGGGGTCCGCCTGCGGTCGCGGCCCCGTCCACGGGTCGGTCCGTACCGTCCCCGGGCCGGTCCGCGCCGGCCGGGACCTCGTCCGCCGCGGCGTCCGTGCCGGCGAGGGCCGCGAGTTCGGCCAGCACCTCTTCCGGCGGGGCCCAGGGATCGAGGGCGAGGGCATGGGTCGGGTCCAGGGCGGGCACGCCCACGTGCGAGATCAGCGGGTGGTGCGGTCGATGGTCGTCCTCGCCTGCGCCGAGGAGCTCCTCATGGAGCTTCTCGCCGCGGCCGAGCCCGGTGTAGACGATCTCGATCGGCCGGTTCTCCCGAGCCACGAGCCGGGCGGCCACGTCCGCGATGCGCACCGGCTCGCCCATGTCGAGCACGAGGGCCTCGCCGGGTGATCCCAGCGCCCCAGCCTGCAGGACCAGCTGCACCGCCTCGTGGATGGTCATGAAGTACCGGGTGACCTCGGGGTGGGTGACGGTGATCGGCCCGCCGGCGGCCAGCTGGCCGGCGAAGACGGTCAGGACGGAGCCGTTGCTGCCCAGGACGTTGCCGAACCGGACGCTGACCAGCGTTCCGCGGGCCCGGCGGGCGAGGCACGCGGTGAGCCGCTCGGTGATCCGCTTCGAGTAGCCGAGGGCGCTCGTCGGGTTCGCCGCCTTGTCCGTGGAGATGTTGACCAGCCGGTCGACGCCGCAGGCCACGGCCGTCTCCAGGATCGTCAGGGTGCCCCAGACGTTGGTCTTCACCGACTCGCCGGGGAAGCGTTCGAGCAACGGGAGGTGTTTGAGCGCGGCGGCGTGGAAGACGACCTCGGGCCGGCGCTCCGTGAACAGCGTGGTCATCAGGTCGATGTCGCGGATGTCGCCCAGCACGATGGCGTCGTCGTCGAGCATCGCCCGGCCGGAGATCGACAGCTGCACCGCGCGCAGTGCCGACTCGTCCCGGTCCAGCATGATCAGTTCGGCCGGCCCGTAGCCGGAGATCTGCCGGCACAGCTCCGAGCCGATCGATCCGCCCGCCCCCGTCACGAGCACCCGTCGGCCCGCGAGGTAGCTCGCGGCGGCGGACATGTCGGTGCGGATCTGCCGCCGGCCGAGGAGGTCGGCGAGGTCGAGGTCGCGGATGTCCCCGACGCCGACCCGCCCGTCGATCAGGTCCGCGACGCGGGGAAGCACCTTCACGGTCAGCCCGGCGCCCTCGGCGATTGCGCTGATCTCCCGCAGCAGTGTGCCGTCGGCGCTGGGGATCGCCACGAGCAGGGTCCTGGCCCCGGTCGACTCGGCGACGGCGCCGATCCGCTCCCGGCCACCACGTACCCGGACCCCGAGCAGCTGGAGGTTGTGCGTGCTCGGGTCATCGTCGAGCAGCGCGACCGGGTAGTAGGGACTGTCCCGGGTGCGCAGCATGGCCGCCAGTACCCGTTCGGCCCCGTCACCGGCGCCGAACACGAGGAGCGGTTCGGCGTGGTCCCTGTTCGGCCGGCGGAGGTGTTCCTCGGTCAGCCGCCAGAGGTAGCGGATGCCGAACATCACGACCAGGGCCACCGCGCCGCCCAGCGGCGGCACGCTCAGCGGGACGGGTCTCGGGGAGCCGAACACGGCGATGACGACGACCACGCTGACGACCGTGAGCAGGACCGACACGAGCAGGCCGAGGACCTCCTCGAAGCCGCCGAAGCGGTAGCGCCCCAGGTAGAGGTGCAGAGCGGTGCCCAGGAAGTGGAGCACGCAGACGGCGAGCGTGCAGATGACCCAGAAGCCGAGATCGCTCAGCGCGCCGAGAGTGAAGTCCAAGCGGCCGATCTGGGCCGAGATGAGGCCCAGGACCAGCGCCGCGCTGTCCAGAGTGATCTGCAGGCCAACCCGCTGGCGGAGGTTGAGCCGGGAGGCGCGCCGTGCGATGTGTGCTGTCCACCGACCATGACTCACTCCGTCTACTCTACGTCTCCACATGAGGCCATAGAGTAAGCGTGGCTAAGAGTAAAAGAATGACTACCCATCGAGTATGTTGAGTCGGTCTTCGATGACGGTGAGTGGTCGGGACCGAGGTCCCGGGAGGGTGGTCGACGGGTGGAGCTGCGCGACTACGTCCGTGTTCTGCGCCGAAGCTGGATGATCATGATTGCCGGCATGGTCCTCGGCGGGCTGCTGGCCGCCACGGCGACCTGGCGAACGACGAAAGAGTACGCCGCCTCGGTGACGATGGTCGTCTCCTCGCCGGACAACGGCGCCGGAGCCGTCTCGGCCTACCAGGGAGGCCTGCTCTCCCAGCAACGCGTCAAGTCCTACGCCAACCTGGTGGCCAGCGAGCGGGTGGCGACGGCCGTGATCGCACGCCTGCACCTGCACGCGACTCCGGGGGCCCTGCGGGCCCAGATCAGCGCGCACGCCGTCCCGGACACCGTGCTGCTCCAGGCTGTCGTGCGCGATCCCGACCCGAGACAAGCCATGATCATAGCAGATGCTGTCGGTGAGGCGTTCTCCACCACCATTGCGGAGATCGAGACGCCGTCGGTCGACGAACCGCCCTCCGTGCGGGTGACTGTCTGGGAACACGCGAAGCTGCCCGCCTCGCCCGTCTCGCCCCAGCCGATCCGCAGCCTCGCGCTCGGAGTGCTGCTCGGGCTGATCGTCGGCATCGCCGCCGGGGTCATCCGATATCGCCTCGACACGAGTGTGTCCAGTGAGGACGACGCCCGTGAGACGACCGAGCTGCCCAACCTCGCCGTCATCGGCTACGACGGTGCCGCCGCCCGGCATCCCCTCATCGTCAACGCCAGGCCCCGCTCGGCCCGGGCGGAGGCGTTCCGCCAGCTGCGGACCAACCTGCAGTTCGTCGAGGTGGACACCGGACCTCGATCGATCCTGGTGAGCAGTGCGGTCTCCGGCGAGGGCAAGAGCACCGTGGCCTGCAACCTCGCGATCACCCTGGCGCAGGGCGGTGCGCGGGTCTGCCTGATCGAGGGGGACCTGCGACGGCCGTCGTTCGGCGAATACCTCGGGGTCGAGTCCGCCGCCGGGCTCACCTCGGTCCTCATCGGCGCCGCGGACCTCGACGACGTCCTGCAGCCCTGGGGGGAGGGCCGGGTCGGGGAGGGGCGCGTAGAGGTCCTCGCCAGCGGCCCCATCCCGCCGAATCCCAGCGAGCTGCTCGGCTCCAAGGGCATGGCCGAACTCATCAACCTGCTGTCCGCCCGCTTCGACATCATCCTGGTCGACGCCCCGCCCCTGCTACCGGTGACCGACGCGGTCGTGCTCGCCACCCGGGTCGAGGGGGTTCTGCTGGTGATGCGGGCCGGTCGGACCCGCCGCGAGCACCTCCGGCGGGCCGTCGAGGCGCTGCGGGCGGTCGACGCCCGGGCGGTCGGTACCGTGCTGAACATGGTGCCGGTCAAAGGACCCGATGCCTACGACTACGGCCCGCGCGACGGTTACGCGCCACGCGGCCGGCACGCCAGGACCTCCTCGCCCCGAACCCTGGAGATCCCGGCGCCCGATTCCGGAGTCCGGCCCGCCTGGCCGGTCATCTCGCCTCCGTCACCGGCGCTGCCGCCACCGGCTCCGGCTTCTCCGGCTTCGGCCGTGACGCCGGTTCCCGCCGCCACGGCGCGTCCTGGGACGGTCGACGGTGGCGATGAGCGGAGCTCGGCGCGGGACCCGCTGCCCGACGGCGCCACGACCGGCCCGAGCGCCACGACCGGCCCGAGCGGCGGACCGCATGTCAGGGTGCCGGCGGCACGCGGATCGGCCGAGGAGATCATCTCCGTCGGCGGAAGGACACCGCGCGGCACGGACCCGGCTGGCGGGACGACGCCGGATGACGACGGCGCGACCCGGCCGCCGTTCTCCCCATGACGGGTTCGCCACCGGGGGAGAGCACCGGGTCCGCTCCGGGCCTGGATCCGGTGGTCCTAGATCCGGTTCCGGACCTGGACCGGGTTCCGGACCTGTTTACGCG
>NZ_CDWWEW010000113.1:0-13521 GCF_977966315.1 Frankia sp. CeRuru1 | reverse complement strand
GCCTTCGGTGCCGAGCCCAACACCCAGGTCTGCCCGGTGTGCCTCGGGCTGCCGGGTTCCCTGCCGGTGGTGAACGAGGCGGCGGTGCGTTTCGCGGTCATGATCGGACTCGCGTTGCACTGTGAGACCGCGTCGTGGTGCCGGTTCGCGCGCAAGAACTACTTCTATCCCGACATGCCGAAGAACTTCCAGATCAGCCAGTACGACGAGCCGCTGTGCACGAACGGCTGGCTCGACGTGGAGGTCGAGGGCGAGGTGCACCGGGTGGGCATCACCCGGGTGCACATGGAGGAGGACACCGGCAAGTCGCTGCACGTCGGCGGCGCCACCGGCCGCATCCACGGCGCCACCCACTCGCTGGTCGACTACAACCGGGCCGGCATCCCGCTCGTGGAGATCGTGACCGAACCGGACGTGCGTTCCCCCGAGGTGGCCCGGGCCTACGTGGACGAGTTGCGGGAACTGATCCGGGCGCTCGGCGTCTCCGACGTCCGGATGGAGCAGGGATCGTTGCGCTGCGACGCCAACGTCTCGCTGCGCCCGCGGCCGGCGCCCGGCGGCCCGGACGCTCCCTTCGGTACCCGCACCGAGACGAAGAACCTCAATTCGCTGCGGTCGGTGGAACGCGCGGTGCGCTACGAGATCACCCGGCAGGCCGCGTTGCTCGACGACGGCCAGCGCATCATCCAGGAGACCCGCCACTTCGACGAGGCGTCGGGCCGCACCTCGTCGGGCCGGTCCAAGGAGGAGGCCACCGACTACCGGTACTTCCCGGAGCCGGACCTCACCCCGTTGGCCCTGCCCGCGGAATACGTCGAGCGGCTGCGGGCTGGCCTGCCGGAGCTGCCCGCGGCGCGCCGGGCCCGGCTGATCGCCGAGCACGGCTACACCGCGCGGGATCTGCAGGACCTGCGCAATGCCGCGGTCCTCGACCTGGTCGAGGAGACCGTCGCCGCCGGCGCGGCCCCGGCGACCGCCCGCAAGTGGTGGCTCAACGAGCTGGCCAGGCGTGCCTCGGACGCCGGTCTCCAGCCGCGCGATCTTAAGATCACCCCGGCCGACGTCGCCCGGATCACCGCGCTGGTGGCCGCGGGTGAGCTCACCGACGCGCTGGCCCGCAAGGTCATCGACGGGGTGCTCGCCGGCGAGGGCGCGCCCGACGAGGTGATCGCCGGCCGTGGGCTGGCGATCGTCGCGGACGACGGCGCGCTCACCGCGGCCGTCGACGCGGCGCTCCTCGGCGCCCCCGACATCGCCGAGAAGGTCCGCGGCGGCAAGGTGAACGCCGTCGGCCCGCTGGTGGGCGCGGTGATGAAGGCGATGAAGGGCCAGGCGGACGCGGCGACCGTGCGGCGACTGCTGCTGGAGCGCCTCGGCATCTCCTGACACCGCTTCCCGGCCCTCGCCTTCCCCTGCCCTCGCCTTCCCGGCCCTCGCCCGGCCGATCCCCGATTTGTCGTATTCCAGATGGTTCGCAGGGTTTAGCGCCGTTCGTTCGAGAAACGCCCGACCAGTCGCCGCTGCCCCCGTGCCGTGGGTTGCCCGTCCGTGATCCGAGCTCGGGAGGACCACGTTCTCCCGCCGTGTCGGACCCGCGTGTCGGGTTGCCGACGTCGTACGGCGCGTCGGATGCGAAGGGCCGGAGGCCTCCATAGGGTGGGTCTCCCATCGGGGTGTCACGATCGAGGGGAGAGCGTGCCGCCGTGCCCCTTACACCTTCCGGGTTCACTGCGTCAACCTCCCGCGGCCGGGGCCGGGGCCGCCGGACGGCGATCATCGTCGCGGTCGTCGTCGTCCTGCTGGCCGTCGCCGGCGGCGTCGGCTACGTCCTGAACAACCGCGCCGCCGACCGCGCCGCCGACCGGAAGGTCCAGGCTGCGGCCGACTCCTACCTGGCGGGCTGGCGGGCGCTGACGACTTCCGGTGGGACGGCGACCCCCGGCTCCGCGGCTGTCACCGCCGTCTCCACGCCCGGGAGCATCGACGTCGCGCGCCTGGTGGGCACGATGGCCGAGGTGCGTGACCGCCTGCTCGTCACAGCGGCTACGTTCACCCCGGGCGCGATCAGCCGCGGCGGCGAGACGGCGACCGTGCCGTACCTGGCCAGGCTCACGCTCTCCGGTCTGCCGACGCCGCTGGAGTACACCGGGGCGCTGCATCTCGTCTCGACCGGCGGCGGGTGGCGGGTGAAGGCTGATCCGGTCTCGGTGCATCCGGCCCTGCGCCCAGGGTTGCACCTGGACCGGACCGCCTCCACGGGTAAGCGGGGGGACCTGCTCGACGTGGCGGGCCAGCCGCTACGGGACTCCTCCGACCTGGCGGGCAACCTCGTCGGTCGAACGGCGCCGCTGTCCGGGTTGCAGCGGGTGTACGACGGCCGGCTGCGGGCGCAGGGCGGCGCGGTCGTCGTGCGGGACGCGAAGAACGCGACCGTGCAGACGCTGCACACCTATCCGATGACCGACGGCGAGGCGATCCGCACCACGATCGACTTGCGGGTCCAGCAGGCCGCCGAGGCGGCCCTGGCCACCGCGGCCCGCCCGACCGGGGCGATGGTCGCGATCGACACCCGCACCGGCGCCATCCTGGCCCTGGCCAACCATCCGCCCAGCGGGTCGAGCCGGGCTGTCCGGGGCAAGTACCCACCGGGTTCCATCTTCAAGATCGTGACGGCCACCGCCGCGCTGATGAACGGCAAGGCGCCGGACACGTCCCTGGACTGCACCCAGACGGTCAGCGTCGGCGGGCGGACCTTCCAGAACGCCGAGGCCGAGCAGTTCGGCCCCATCCCGCTGCGGACCGCGTTCGCCAGGAGCTGCAACACCGCGTTCATCCGGCTGGAGGAGTCACTCCCGGACGGCGCGCTGGAGAAGGCCGCCCAGCTCTACGGCTTCGACGGCCGCCCACCGCTGGATATCGCCAGCGTCGGGGGGATCTTCCCGACCCCGCGCGACGCGGTCGAGTCGGCGTCGGCGTCGATCGGCCAGGCCCGCATCGAGGTCTCCCCGCTGCAGATGGCGAGCGTCACCGCGGCGGTCGCGAGCGGTACCTGGCACCAGCCGTTCGTCGTCGGCCAGTCGGCGCGCAGCAACCCCATCCCGCCCGTGGTGCTGCCCCCGCTGCGGGACTTCATGCGGGCGGTCGTCACCGAGGGCACCGCCGCGAAGGTCCCGATGCCCGGCGAGGCCTTCGGGAAGACCGGCACCGCCGAGTACAAGGACGGCAACCCGCCGCCGACCCATGCGTGGTTCGTCGGCTACCGGGGCGACGTGGCCTTCGCGGTGGTCGTCGAGGACGGCGGCTTCGGCGCGGAGACGGCCGCGCCGGTCGCGGCCAGGTTCCTCACCGCGTTGGACGGTGGCGAGATCGGTGCGCCCGGCTCCGGCGGGCAATGACCTGGCTGGCCCCGTGCCCGGCTGGCCCCGTGCCCGGCGATGCTTGACGTGGGGCGGGAACTCCGGCAGGGTAGAGCTGTGCTTCTCGGGATTCTCGTACGCTCAGAGCGCGCATAGTCGACTACGTCGACCTGTGCGCCGCCCCTCAGTGCCTCTCGGCACGAGGGGCTTTTTCGTGCAGTGAGTACTGCCTCGTGCCAAGCCTGCGTGGTCGTGCTCAGCTGGCAGAGCCGTGCCCGGCGGGCCCGGTCCCGCCGGTCCCGCAATGCCAGCCGAGATCGCCACGCGTCACGCACATCCCCGGCCTGTCAAGGAAGACGACCAGATGACACGAAAGATCACCGGAGCCCAGTCGCTCGTCCACTCCCTTGAAGCGGTCGGAGCCGATGTGGTCTTCGGCATCCCCGGCGGTGCGATCCTGCCCGCCTATGATCCACTGTTCGACTCCACCCGGGTGCGGCATGTCCTCGTCCGGCACGAGCAGGGCGCGGGTCATGCGGCCGAGGGGTACGCGCAGGCCACCGGGCGGGTCGGGGTGTGCATGGCGACGTCGGGGCCGGGGGCGACCAACCTGGTGACCCCGATCGCCGACGCCTACATGGACTCGGTGCCGATCGTGGCCGTCACCGGGCAGGTCCCCAGCGCCTCGATCGGGACCGACGCCTTCCAGGAGGCGGACATCTGCGGCATCACTCTGCCGATCACCAAGCACAACTTTCTGGTCCAGTCCGCCGACGACATCCCGCGGATCATTGCGGAGGCGTTTCACCTGGCGGCGACGGGCCGGCCCGGACCGGTGCTCGTCGACCTGCCCAAGGACATCCTGCAGTCGGTCACCTCCGTGCTGCCGCACGATGTCTGGCCGCCGGCCCTCGACCTGCCCGGTTATCGTCCGGTCACTCGCCCGCACGGCAAGCAGGTGCGTGAGGCGGCGAAGATGATCAGCGCTGCCCGGCGCCCGGTGCTCTATGTTGGCGGGGGAGTGCTCAGAGCCCGCGCTGCCGCGGAGCTGCGGACGCTGGCGGAGCTCACCGGCATCCCGGTGGTCACCACTCTCACGGCCCGCGGCGCCTTCCCCGACTCCCATCCCCAGCACCTGGGCATGCCCGGTATGCACGGGTCGGTCGCCGCGGTGACCGCGCTGCAGAAGGCGGACCTGCTGATCACTCTCGGGGCCCGCTTCGACGACCGGGTGACCGGCAGGCTGTCCTCCTTTGCGCCCGGTGCCGCGGTCATTCACGCCGACATCGACCCGGCCGAGATCGGCAAGAACCGGACCGCGGACGTGCCGATCGTCGGTGACTGCCGTGACGTGATCAACGAGCTCGTCGCCGCGCTCGTCCTGGAGGAGCGGCCGGACCTCGCCGCCTGGTGGCGGGCGCTGGACGGCTGGCGCCGGACCTACCCGCTGGGCTACGACCAGCCGGCCGACGGCTCGCTGGCCCCGCAGTACGTCATCGAGCGGCTCGGGAAGATCGCGGGACCGGAGACCATCTTCGCCGCCGGCGTCGGGCAGCACCAGATGTGGGCCGCGCAGTTCATCTCCTACGAGAACCCCTACACCTGGCTGAACTCCGGCGGCGCCGGCACGATGGGCTACGCCGTGCCGGCCGCGATGGGCGCCAAGGTCGGCCGCCCCGACGCCACGGTGTGGGCCGTCGACGGTGACGGCTGCTTCCAGATGACCAACCAGGAGCTTGCGACCTGCGCGCTGGAGGGGATCCCCATCAAGGTTGCCGTCATCAACAACGGGTCGCTCGGCATGGTCCGCCAGTGGCAGACCCTGTTCTACGACAAGCGGTACTCCAACACGGAGCTCGGGACGCACCCGGACTCCCCGCGGACCGGCGGCGCAGGGGCGTCTGGGCGGGGCGCAGCCGCGTCCAGGAGGGTGCGGGTGCCCGACTTCGTCCGGCTGGCCGAGGCGTTGGGCTGCGTCGGGCTGCGTTGCGAGACGGCGGCGGATGTCGACGCGACGATCGAGAAGGCGATGGCGATCGACGACGCCCCGGTCGTGGTGGACTTCGTCGTGCATCCCGACGCCATGGTGTGGCCGATGGTCGCCGCCGGCGCCAGCAACGACGACATCCGCATCGCGCGCGACACGGCGCCGGACTTCGACTACTCCGGCGACGCCGAGGTGAACCTCTGATGACCCGCCACACCCTGTCCGTGCTGGTGGAGAACAAGCCCGGGGTGCTGGCCCGGGTCTCGGGCCTGTTCTCCCGGCGCGGGTTCAACATCGAGTCACTCGCGGTCGGGCCGACCGAGCAGCCCGACATCTCCCGGATGACGATCGTCGTCGTCGTGGAGGACCTGCCGCTGGAACAGGTGACCAAGCAACTTAACAAGCTGATCAATGTTTTGAAGATCGTCGAGATGGATACCTCCGCCTCGGTGCAACGTGAGCTGATGCTCGTGAAGGTGCGCGCCGACCTGTCGGTGCGGTCCCAGGTCCTCGAGACGGTCGCTCTGTTCCGTGCCAAGGTGGTCGACGTCGCCCAGGACGCCGTCACCATCGAGGCGACGGGAACCCGCGAGAAGCTGGACGCCCTCATCCGCATGCTGGAGCCGTTCGGAATCCGGGAACTGGTCCAGTCCGGCCTGGTGGCACTCGGCCGCGGATCGCGTTCGATCACCGATCGCAGCCTGCGAGCGGTCGACCGCCCGGCCTGACCGGGACCGTCGCGCGTCTTTTTCCTATCTACTCAACGAGGAGATTCCCTACGATGGTCGAGATCTACTACGACGACGACGCCTCGCTGGACATCTTGGCCGACCGTAAGGTCGCCGTCATCGGCTACGGCAGCCAGGGCCACGCGCACGCGCTGAACCTGCGCGACAGTGGCGTCGACGTGCGGGTCGGCCTGCCGGCGGACAGCCGCAGCCGGGCCAGGGCCGAGGAGGAGGGCCTGCGGGTCCTCACCCCGGCGGAGGCGTCCGCCGAGGCCGACATCATCATGCTGCTTACCCCGGACACCACCCATCGCACGATCTACGCGGAGTCCATCGCCCCGCACCTCACCGCGGGCAAGGCGCTGGCGTTCGGGCACGGCTTCAACATCCGCTACGGGCTCATCGAGCCGCCGGCCGGCGTCGACGTGTTCATGGTCGCTCCAAAGGGGCCGGGTCACCTGGTACGGCGGGTCTTCGAGGAGGGCAAGGGCGTTCCCGTCCTCGTCGCGGTGGAGGCCGACGCGAGCGGCAACGCGCTGGCCGTCGCGCTGGCCTACGCCAAGGGCATCGGTGGCACTCGGGCCGGTGCGCTGAGGACCACCTTCACCGAGGAGACCGAGACCGACCTGTTCGGCGAGCAGGCCGTGCTCTGCGGCGGCGCCAGCGCGCTCGTGCAGGCCGGCTTCGAGACCCTCGTCGAGGCGGGCTACACCCCGGAGGTCGCGTACTTCGAGTGCCTGCACGAGCTCAAGCTCATCGTCGACCTGATGTACGAGGGCGGCATCTCCCAGATGCGGTACTCGATCTCGGACACCGCGGAGTACGGCGATGTCACGCGCGGCCCGCGCGTCATCACCCCCGCGGTGAAGGCCGAGATGCGCAAGATCCTTGACGAGATCCGCGACGGCACGTTCGCTCGTGAGTGGGTGGCCGAGGACGACAACGGTCGGCCGAACTTCACCAAGCTCGTGGCGGAGGGCAAGCAGCACCCGATCGAGCAGGTCGGTGCGAAGCTCCGGCCGATGATGTCCTGGATCGCCTGATGTCCTGGATCGCCTGATGTTCAGGATCGCCAGGTAGATCCCGCGGGTCGTCGGGCGGATCGTGCCCTCTCGGGGGCGGCCGTGGTGCGCTGCCGCCGTCCCCGGGTGCGTGCCGTCTCCGTCCCGGTGCCGGGCACGCCGTCGCCGTCGGTCGGCGGAAAGGGTTCGGAGTCCACGGCGGGCGTCGGTAGGCTGGGCCCGCCGCGTCGTGCGGTGCCCGCAGTATCCACGTTCATCATCGCCAGGCCGAAGGCCACGTGATCACGCCTCGTTCCGCGTCGCCTCCCGGTCTGACCCGAGGTCGCTAGGAGAGGTCCAGTGCCTGTCGTACTCGTTGCCGAGGAGCTCTCACCGGCCGGGCTGGAGGTGCTGTCCGGGGACTTCGAGGTTCGTCACGTCGACGGTGCCGACCGGTCCGCGTTGCTGCCCGCCATCGCCGACGTCGACGCCGTGATCGTCCGGTCGGCCACCAAGATCGACGCCGAGGTGCTCGCCACCGCGGGAAAGCTCAAGGTCGTCGCCCGGGCCGGCATCGGGCTGGACAACGTCGACGTCGCCGCCGCCACCCAACGCGGTGTCATGGTGGTCAACGCGCCGCAGTCGAACATCGTCAGTGCGGCCGAGCACGCGATCGCGCTGCTGCTCGCCGTCGCCCGGCGGGTTCCCGCGGCCAACGAGGCACTGCGCGGCGGCGAGTGGAAGCGCTCGAAGTACGTCGGTGTCGAACTCGTGGAGAAGACGGCCGGCGTCGTCGGCCTCGGGCGGATCGGCGTGCTCGTGGCGCAGCGGCTCGCCGGCTTCGGGATGAAGGTCATTGCCTACGACCCGTACGTGTCGGTGGCCCGTGCCGCGCAGCACGGCGTGACCCTCGTCGACCTCGACGAGCTGCTTCGGCAGAGTGACATGATCACGATTCATCTGCCCAAGACGCCGGAGACGCTCGGTCTGATCGGCACCGACGAGCTGGCCCGGACCAAGCCCGGTGTCATCATCGTCAACGCGGCGCGCGGCGGCCTTGTCGACGAGGCGGCGCTTGCCGAGGCGGTCCGCTCCGGTCAGGTCGGCGGCGCGGGCATCGACGTCTTCGCCAAGGAGCCCACGACGGCCTCCCCGCTGTTCGGGCTCGACAACGTCGTCGTCACCCCCCACCTCGGCGCGTCCACCCAGGAGGCGCAGGACAAGGCCGGGCTCGCCGTCGCCCGTTCGGTGCGGCTGGCGCTGCAGGGCGAGTTCGTGCCTGACGCGGTCAACGTGCAGGCCGGTGGCGTCGTGGCCGAGGACCTCCGGCCGGGTCTTCCGCTCGCGGAGAAGCTCGGGCAGCTCTTCTCCGGCCTCGCGGGCAGCCTGGCCGCGGCGATCACCGTCGAGGTGCGTGGCGAGATCGCCGTGCACGACGTCTCGGTGTTGCAGCTCGCGGTGCTCAAGGGCGTGTTCACCGATGTGACCGAGGAGCAGGTCACCTACGTCAACGCACCGCTGCTGGCCAAGGAGCGCGGGGTCGACGTGGCCCTGGAGACCGCCGAGGACAGCCCCGACTATCACAACCTCGTGACTGTGCGAGGAGTCCTCGCCGATGGCACGCCCGTGTCGGTGAGCGGCACGCTTGTCGGCTCGCGGCAGGTCGAGAAGATCACCGCGATCGACGGGTTCGAGGTCGACATCCAGCCCGAGGCGCATCTGGCGTTCTTCCGCTACGAGGACCGGCCGGGGATCGTCGGCGCGGTCGGTGCCCTGCTCGGCGAGGCGCACATCAACATCGCCAGTGCGCAGGTCAGCCGCCTGCAGGCCGGCGGCGAGGCGTTGATGTCGCTGTCGCTCGACGACGCGGTCGCCCCCGACATCCTGGCCGAGATCGCGAAGATCATCGGCGCGTCCTACGCCAGGGCCGTGAGCATCAGCAGCGAATGACTCCTGGGGGAGCCGTGGGGGCCTTCGGCGGTCCGGGGTGTTCCTCGGGTTGCCGTGGATTACCTGGGCTGGATGGGGTTTACCAGGGACACCCGCGGGCGATCCAACGGTAGGCGGTCGATTGGGTACGGGTGGCGGTGGCGTGGGGACGTGATCCAGGTGATCTTTCCGTGGAACGCGCGCCGTAGTCGTGGTGTCGGGTTTACCGTGGCTAGTATGGCGTCGCGGCATCAGGACCCGTTCGAGGGGCTTCGCCTGGATGAGCGATTCGTCCGCGGAGCCCGGTTTCTCGAACCGTCCGCGGCCGAGCGCAGCCGGCAGCACGGCCGGCCGGCTTCCAGTCGCTGTCAGGTCGTCCCAGCTCCCCGGGGTCTGCCCGGCTTTTTCCATCGGCTGGTGGCGCCGCCCAGACCGCCGGGCCGCCCCCGCCAGATCGCGAGGATGGTCACGTTCCTGGCCATCATCGTCGGGATGATCACCATCACCGTCGTCGCCCTGCGGCAGACGGCGAACCGGACCAGTCCGACCGCCGCACGGCTGGCGCCGACCACGTCGTCGGGGTCCTCTGTGGCCGCCACCAGGCAGACCGCCGTACCGGCTGCCACCGGCGCGCTGACCGGTCCCCCCGCCGGCTTTGGGCTCAGGCCGGACCTGCTCGCGGCCCTGCGGCCGGGTGACTGCCTGAACTGGACCCCCTATCCGGCGGGCTCGCTCGCCTCGGTTGATCCGGTGGTGCCCGTCCGGGTGAGCTGCGGGGAGCCCCACATCGACGAGGTCACCCGGATGGTCGACCTGGCGGTGCTCTTCCAGCGCTGGCCTGGCGCGTCGGCGATCGCCGAGGTGACGGACGAGCGCTGTGCTGGAGCACTGCGCGAGTTCGCCGGAGCCGTCGACAGCGCTCCGCACCGTACCGCCGGCACGATCTACCCGTCCGAACCCAGCTGGCAGCACGGTGCACACGCAGCCGTGTGCACCGTGCGCACCGGCGACCTGCGGCCCCGCAGCGGTCCGTCCCGTGTCCCCGGCGCCGTCGCAGCACCTGAGTTTCCTCGCGGTCGGCCGAACATCCGGTAACGTTGATGCGCGATGCGTGCGCTGCTTCTCCTTAGCCGCCGCGGCGGGGCCTGATACCTGAGCTGGCTTCCCCGTCGCGGTGTTTTCGTGTGTCAGCGTCGGGATCCTCGCCATCACGGCGGTCCAGCGTCCAGGTGCGGCCTGACGCTCCTCTGCTGATTCTCCGCGGATCCTCCGGCATCCAGTCACCCACGTCGCGAACCGTGTGATCACGGTCGCGGGGGACTCTTTCGAGGAAGCAGGAGCAGGAATGACCACGCAGCAGCTGTCCGGCATGCCGGTCGAGAAGTATCGTCCGTTCGTCCCCGTCTCACTTCCCGACCGGACCTGGCCCGAGCAGACGATCACTCGTGCCCCGCAGTGGTGCAGTGTCGATCTGCGCGACGGTAACCAGGCACTGATCGACCCGATGACCCCCGCCCGCAAGATGCAGATGTTCGAGCTGCTGGTGGCGATGGGGTACAAGGAGATCGAGGTCGGGTTCCCGGCGGCCAGCCAGACCGACTTCGACTTCATCCGGCAGCTGATCGAATCCGATCGTATCCCGGACGACGTCGTCATCCAGGTCCTGACGCAGGCGCGGGAGGACCTGATCGAGCGCACGGCCGCGTCGCTGGTTGGCGCGGACCGGGCGCTGATCCACCTGTATAACTCGACGTCCACGTTGCAGCGGCGGGTGGTGTTCGGTCTTGATCGGGCTGGGGTGACCGAGATCGCGGTGCAGGGCGCCCGGTGGTGTGCCCAGTACGCCGAGAAACTGCTGGACGGCACCGATGTGCGCTGGCAGTACAGCCCGGAGTCGTTCACCGGCACCGAACTCGACTACGCGGTGGAGGTGTGCGAGGCGGTTATGGACGTGTGGGCGCCGACCCCGCAGCATCCGGTCGTGCTGAACCTGCCGGCGACGGTCGAGATGTCGACCCCGAACGTCTACGCCGACCAGATCGAATGGGTCGGGCGGAACCTGACCCGCCGGGATGCCGTCGTGCTGTCCCTGCACCCGCACAACGACCGGGGCTGCGCGGTCGCCGCCGCGGAGCTGGGGGTGCTGGCCGGCGCCGACCGGGTTGAGGGCTGCCTTTTCGGCAACGGGGAACGGACCGGGAACGTCTGCCTGGTCACGCTGGGGATGAACCTGTTCTCGCAGGGGATCGACCCGATGATCGATTTCTCGGACATCGACGGGATCCGACGCGCGGTGGAGTACTGCAACCAGCTGCCCGTCCATCCCCGTCATCCCTACGGGGGCGACCTCGTCTACACCGCCTTCTCCGGCTCCCATCAGGACGCCATCAAGAAGGGTTTCGAGGCCATGGAGCGCACCGGCCAGATCCGCTGGGAGGTGCCCTACCTGCCGATCGACCCGAAGGACGTCGGCCGCTCCTACGAGGCGGTGATCCGGGTGAACAGTCAGTCCGGCAAGGGAGGGGTGGCATACCTGCTGAAGTCCGAGCACTCCCTGGACCTGCCGCGCCGGCTGCAGATCGAGTTCTCCGGTGTCGTGCAGCGCCACACCGACTCCGAGGGCGGCGAGGTGACGGCCGAGGAACTCTGGACGATTTTCCGCGGCGAGTACTTCCTGGACGGCGCGGAGGGGTCCGGCCTGCTTGAGCTGCTGGGCTCCCGGACGACGGCGGCGTCGGGCGATCGGGACGAGGTCTCCGTCTCGGTCCGTTTCCAGGGGGGGGCCGACATGGTGATCACGGGAACCGGCAACGGCCCCATTGACGCGTTCGTCGCGGCGCTCGCCAGCCGCGATCTGACCGTGCGGATCCTGGACTACAACGAGCACGCCCTGGGCTCGGGAGCGGATGCGCGAGCGGCCGCGTACCTCGAGGTGGCTGTCGACGACCGGATCTTCTGGGGAGTCGGGATCGACGCCAACATCGTGACGGCGTCCCTGCGGGCCGTGGTGAGTGCCGTGAACCGGGCTGCCCGGGACCGTTCGGTGCCCGCCGCGCGGACGTCAGGGGACGAGGCACAGCCGGCGGCCACGCCTCTGGCCGGCTGACACGCGCCTGCCTGCCCGTCGTGTCGGGCGAGGGCACCCATCGGAGAACCGGTGGGTGTCCCTCGCCTCGGCTGGTGCCCGCGCGGGCTGGTCGTGGTGGTGGCGCTGGTAGCGCTGGTTAGTCGTGGCGGTCCGCCGGTCCCACGTCGTGGATATTCTGGCGGATCTCGTCCAGCATCGACTCCGGGATATCCGTCATACCATGATCAACTCGTGCGTGGGTGTCGACGGAACGGAGAAGATCGTCTTCGGTGGGGGCGACGATGCGCGTCTCGCAGTCGTGCATGATCGCACCACAGTAGAATTGTTTCATGCTCGGGCGCCGGACGGTGATCTCTGCTGACGCGGAATGACTCCTGGTCGCTGGGCTCGGCGACATGAGCGCCTGCGCGGTCCAATAACGGTTTCGCCTCATGTGGACATTTCCGCGAGCCGTAGCATCAGCCGCTCCATCCGTACCAGGCCGAGTGGGCGCCCCATCTCGGTCACGATTATCACGGGATCGAATCGGCTGGCCCGGGCCCGCGTCATGGCTCGACGCGCGACCTCGGTCACCGGCTCCTCGGGCCGCGCGAAAAGCGTCGTGGGAACACGGCGCGGTTCTGTGCCGCCGCCCGGGCCGCCGGACAGATGCAGGGCGACTGGTCGGCATCGGTTGGAGACGATGATGGTGGCTCGAGGCGCCCGGTCACCGTCCGGTCCGGCCGGATCATCGCCGGCCGCGAGACCGTCCCGGTTCCGGGCGGCGCTCATGGGACAGGACGGACAGTCCGCGGACATGGCGCACCGACCGGATTCACCTATGCTGATCGTGACCTGTTCCATCAGGCTCTCGATGCTCGCGGCGTGGTTGCTGCGTTCCGAGAACTGGTGGATACGCCGAGCCACGGTTGGGTCGAGCTGCTGCCAGTCCCGGGAGGGACGCCCGAGCAGGAATCCCTGGCCGAGCGGAACCCCCAGCGCGACCAGCATGCCGAGCTCGTCGAACCGCTCGACCCCCTCCGCGATGACCCAGGCGTTGAGCCGGCTGGCGAAGGTGCCGACCAGCTCGGTGAGGGCGATCTTGACTTGGTCGTCGTCCACGTTGACCACGAGCGAGCGGTCCAGCTTGACGAAGTCGGGGCGGATTCGCGCCAGCTGCCGCAACCCGGCGTAGCCCGAGCCGACGTCGTCCATCGCCACGAACGCACCGAGGTTGCGCAGTGCGCCCGCGGTGGTCGTCAGGCCGGTGGTGGCGTCGAGGTCGACCGCCTCGTTGAGTTCTAGGACCAGGCGCCGCAGGTCCGCGCGCTGCCAGACTGCCGTGACTTCTGGTGTGGTGAGCAGATGGGGCAGGACGTTGACCGCGAGGAAGCAGCGGTCGGGAAGCCGGTCACGCGCTTCCAGCGCGGCGGCGAGGACACGGGCCTCCAAC
>NZ_CDWWEW010000112.1:0-13803 GCF_977966315.1 Frankia sp. CeRuru1 | reverse complement strand
CGCACGGCCGGGGTGGACGGGCGGACCGGCCGGGCCATCGAGGCCGGGCGTGGTGTGGAGGAATTTCTTTCCAATATTCGCGTGAAGCTGGAGAGGCAGCGGTTCCGGCCGTTGCCGGTCCGGGAGACAAAGATTCTGAAGGGTGCCTGAAAATGGTGCCGGTCAGGGATTCCCGTGACCCGTGGCCAGGTCGTCCTGGCAGCCCTTCTCCTGGTCCTGGAGCCGATCCTGGAAGTGGCCTTCCTTCCCTCCAGCTACGGATTTCGCCCGGGCCGGCGGGCGTATGACGCGATAGCTGAGACCCACAACTTCGCCACCCAGGGATACGAGTGGATGTTCGAGGGGGACATCGAGGCCTGTTTCGACAACATCTCGCACTCGGTCGTCATGGGCCGGCTGCGGAAAAGGGTCACTGGCAGGCGCGTTCCCACGCTGGTGAAGGCGTTTCTGAAGGCTGGGATCCTCGGTGAGGATCAGGTCAGCACCGGTGGTCTGACAGCACGCAACCGGCCACGGTATGACCGGCGCGTAAACGTGTGGAGGGCCCGGTGCCCAGTAATGGGCACGCCGGGTTCGGGGGACGGCCCGGGGAGACGGGTCGGTGGAAACACCAGCACCGCGCCCCGGGCCGGTCACACCTCGCCAACAAGGCGGTCGGTGACGTCCGCCGGAGGGCCACCCACCGGATCCGCGGCCGCCGCGGCCGCGCTACCGACCCCGAATACACGATCAAAGGACTTCTCGTCCGGGGCCCCGCGGACGCTCACCCCGGTCGGCCGTAACCGGATCCTGACCACCCTGGCAACCCTCGGCGGCGAGGCCGCCTTCGAGATCGACGCCGCCTGGCGCGCGAAGAACCTCCTGCTCGAATACACAGAGCACACAGAGCACATGGCTTCAAGATTCAGAACGGGATCTCGCGCCTGATTGTCAAGGACGCCCGCAAGGTTTGGAAGAAGCGGGCTGGTTCACCCGCCGGAGATATGACTGTGACCAACGGGCGGACGCTTCAGGATCTTCCCGGCCTCTCGGGTAGGTGGAAAACCCGGCCTCTCGGGTAGGTGGAAAAGTTGCGCATAGGGCAGTAGACTACTGAATCATTATGGACACCATACATTCCTTCCGATCCCGGTGGCCCCGGACACCGAGACACCGTGGCCGTCGAGCCATGGTGACGGTGCTTGGCGCCCTCGTCATTCCATCGGCTCTGTTCCTCAGTGGCTGCGGCCAGAGCTACAAGCAGGACAACGGCGGCGCCGTGCCCGTGCCGCGGTCCAGTACCGAGAGTTTGCAAGGCACGGCACCCCGGCCGGCGCCGGCCGGGGTCATCGGCCATGTTACGAATGGCTTGGCACAGACGGCGGTCCCCAGCCCTCCCGGCGGAAAATTCTAAGAACCTGTTTAAATCTCGTCTTGACCTCGGACGCGCGCCGAGCGCCAGGGATCGGACTCCGGCGCTCGGCGTGCCAACCGGTCGACAGCCTGCTTTATCGGGGTGGGATATGGGACCGGGGTAATTCTAAAACAGCTTTTTAGGTCGGTGGCCTAGGGGATTCGCACCCCTGGGCAGGTAGAGGCAGGGTGACAGGGTGATCCCGAAGAGCCAATCCTGCAGCCGTTGACCTGTCCGTGGTCTTCCCGACGGGCTGACGAGCGGGAGTGACCCGGTCGGGTCGCGCGGGTCGAGCACATCCTCGCCCCACCTACACCACATCCGACCGAGTTACGAAACAACCTTTTATGGGATACGGGTGTTTGACGGCAAGGCCAGCGCTAGCGTCGGGCAGCGGAATGTGCGCTTTCGGTGTCGCTGGTGGGGTCCAGCCGCCGTAGTGTCTCGTCTGCGCTGTGCTCCACCCGTTGCATCGTGAGGTGCAGGATCGGCGGGGTCATCACGGTGGTGACGAGCGCCACGAGAACCACCACCGTGTAGGATGCCGTGTTCAACACGCCGAGGCGCAGCCCCACTCCGGCGACGACCAGGCCGATGACCCCGCGGGCGTTGAGCCCGGCGCCGAGCGCGAGGGCCTCCCAGTGGCCGAGCCGGCTGGCCCGGGCGCCGAGGTAGGCGCCGGCGAACTTGCCTGCGACGGCAAGCAGCAGGACCACCAGGCCGGCGGCGAGGACCGACAGGTCGGTGAGCTTGCCGAGATCGACCCGTAGCCCGGCGGTGGCGAAGAAGATCGGCGCCAGCACGGTGAGCACCACCGTCCGCAGCGGCGCGACCCGGTCGGGAGCGAAACCCCGGCTGGAACCGATGACGATGCCGGCGATGAACGCGCCGAAGACCGCCTCGAGTCTCAGCGCCTCCGTGGCCGCCGCCGCGGCCAGGATCAGTACGGTGATGGCCACGATGTGGCCACCGCCGTGGCGCGCCGTGCTGGCGTATCGAAGTGCCCTTCGGACCGTCGGAGGACCGGCTACCAGGGCGGCCAGCACGGCGCCGAGCACGCTAACCACCGGCACGGCGATGTCACTGCCACGCACGCCCGTGGTCGCCATCGCCGACATCATGGAGAGTGCGGACCACCCGGCCACGTCGTCGACTGCGGCCGCGGCCAGGGTGAGCTGGCCGACGTTGCGGTCCAGCAGGTTCATGTCGATGAGGATCTTCGCGGCTACCGGGATCGCGCTGACCCCGAGCGCGACGCCGAGGAACAGCGCGAACACCAGCCGATGGGCGCCGTCCGCGACGAGAGAGCCGGGCAGCAGCAGACCCGCCAAGACGCCGAGGCCCACCGGAACCAGCAGCCCGGCGAGGCCGACCCGGGCGGCGGTCAGACCCCGGCGCCGCATCATCTGGATGTCCATCTCTATGCCGATGAATCCGACCAGCAGAATCACGCCGAGCTGGCCGACGGCGTCGAGGAGATGGAACTGGTCGGCCCGTGCGGGCAACAGCCAGCCGGCGAAGCCAGGCGCGAGCGTGCCGAGCAGGGATGGCCCGAGGATCACGCCGGTGAGGAGTTCACCCACCACTGCCGGCATTCCCAGCCGCATTGCCGCCCGCCCGAGGAGATAAGCCAGCCCGAGCAGGACGGCGATCTGGAGCAGGAAAACGAGAAGCACATGGGACGACAGCGCGGCTACCGGGCCGGATGCGTTGACCATCACTACTCCTGGGAAGGGCAGGCGGACGTCTAAACCGACGGTGACGCCGAGCACGAGCGAGAGTGGGAGGATGAGGTAAACCGCGGGTAGGTCCGATGCGCTGCGTATATAACCGTTGCTCCCCCCGGGCCGGCGAGCGTTTCTCAGTAGATCATCGGGTCAGCCGCCAACCGCCCGCATGATGGTTTTTGCGTACGTGTCGTAGGCGTTGCCCTCGGTCAGGAGCAGACGGGGGATGACGAGCTCACATTCCAGTAGCCGCAGCACACGGTGTTCGTCCCGCAAGCCGTCAACCCGGCCGAAGATCAACGGTCCGTATCGGTTTTCCAGTGCTTCATACACACCGTACGCCCACTCACGCTCGGCTGGTGTCGGCTGGATCACTTCGTTCCGGCCACCGAACCGTTCGTGTGCCCACCAGCCGCCGTCCCGGGCGACTCTTTTGCGGACCGTGTGGCTTAACTTTCCGTCTAGGAAGACGAAGGAGAGTTCCCCCTGGGTCAGGATCGATGAAAGAAAGGGCTGGACACAGACGTGATGAGTGGACACCAGGTCACGGAGCAGGGTCTCGGGTTCCGTGTCGCAGCGTGGTGCCAGGCCCGTCGTCGACGTTGCTTTGTGGCCGTGCCGGACGAAGTGCGTTGCTGAGGTGCTCGGCCCGCTCCGTGAGACCCGGAAGGTGCGCCAGGAGCCGGCCGAGACGGTTGGCTTGATGACGACATGGTCCCATCCGGTCTGGGTCATGAGCGTGTCAATCGTCACGTCCTCGCCCCGGGAAACCCACCGGGTCGGGATCACCGCGATGCCGTCCTGTTCGAGATCTGACAGGTACCGCCGTTTGTCGAGCGTCCCGACGGCCACCCGCATCGAGTTCAGAATGGGAATCTTCCCGTCCAGCTCCAGGTAAAGTCTCCGGATCTTGTCAAGGAAGTCGGGCCGCTCGTGGAAGCCGCGGCACATTCGTAGGTTCACGCCATCGAACGCTGTCCAGTCGACGGCGTGCACGTTGTCGAGGTGAACCGCGACTGCCGTGACACCGTAGTCAGCCAGGGTAGTAACGATCTGTGGGTACTCCGCATGCTGCGAGTCCAAATGTAGGTAGGCGATCGGTCGCCCAGTGGTAACGGCTTTCATTCATCCTTCCTCAGTAAGGCCGCGCGGTTAGCGAATTCGCTGGCCGTCGCGCTGTCGCTGGGGCGGCGTACAAGCAGGCGTAGGCGTCGGACCGCCGTGTCCGCCCCGTCCCACAGATAGGCGGCGGTGAATCCGGCGAGCAGGGCGTACGGCCGCAGCCGGATCACCCACCGCAATCGGGTGTTGGCCGGCACGGGTAACCGGTCCAACCAGGTCGCGGTGCCCTCAGGTCGTAGTTCCGCGGGTTCCACCAGGTCATGAGCTGAAATATCTCGTCCCCGGTCCCCGCCGATCGCCAGCCACCACAGCTTAGGCAGCGGCGCGGTGACGTTCTGGACGCTACGGACCGTTGGTAGCTTGACACCGTGATCCAGCCGCCAGCGTGCGCGGGCAGCGAGGTTGGCCTGTAGCCGGCTCTGTATCCAATGCACGGTTTCCGGCGGCAACCACCGCCACAGCGGGGCCCGGGAGTAGAACAGCGTGGATTGGAGACGCTGCCGGACGCGGCGGTGCTTCGGGGTCTCCCGAGTGGTGTCGCCCTCGGTGTCGACGAGCCATCGGGTGAGCGCTGAACGGGTGCTGCCCACGGACCAGAAGACCATCATGTCGAGCACGTGGGACAACACGAAGAAGCGAGGGTCCGCGATCGCGGCAGTGTACTTTTCACGGACCATCGCGCGCAGCATGTGCCAGTCCTGGCGAGTGGCTCGGTTCACCCGCTCGATATACGCCCGGTCCAGGTGCCCGGAGCGGACGTCGTCCTGGACAATGTTGGCGAGATGCCAACTGGTCACCAGCGCCAGCGCGATTCCCTGGCTGTAGTAGGCGTCGATGATGCTGCCCGCGTCGCCTACCATTGCATAGCGCTGCGGGCTGACGAACGTGTCGGTCCAGTGCTGGACGTTGCGGTAGGTCCGGAACTCAAGGAGCGACTCCGGTGCGATCACCTTGTCGAGGACGGGGTGCCGCCGGATAAGATTCCAGAACTGCTCCTGCGGAGTTCGGCCGGGTGGCGCCGACCGCTGGTCGAAAGTCGCACCGACGCTGATCCGGTCCTTCGAGAGCCGGATGACCCAGATCCAGTAACCGTCCCCCCACAAATGTACGGTGTACAGGTCGCGTTGCGTATTGCGGCCGTTAGGGAAGGTATGCTTCCACTCGTCACCGAACAGACCGTCGGTCACGCCCTCGAACTGGCCCCAGACGGCCGTCGTCTGAAATCCGTCAGTCAGTTCCCGCCGCTCCGCGGCATGTCCGCGGCCACGGGCCAACAACCGGTTGCGCCCAGAACAGTCGACGACCCAGCGCGCCCGGATGATGTTACTGTTTCCGGTTGTGCCGTCAAGCCATTCCACCTGGTGCCAGTCCGCTCCCGGGGAGATCTGTATGTCGCTCACTCGGGCGGTGTCGACGAAAGTTATTCCAGCACGCCGTCGGACGGCCGCGCACATCGCATCCTCCGCTTCGGGGCGGACGATCTGCATGTCGAGGAACATGCAGCGGAACCACTTCTTGTCGGGCGCAAGATCGTAGAGATAGTGCGGCGGATGCGGGTCGGCATTGATGGCCCACTCGGTGGCGTCACGGAAGTCTGATCTGTTCTCCGTGCCGTGGGAGAACCATACACCGAGTTTCGCGAATGATTTCTCGGTGATGAATTCGTCCAGCTCGCCCACAGTGCGGAGAAAAGCACTTGTGAAGACTAGGAACGACTCTCCGACCTTGTAGCTGTGTTTCTTGTCGCGAAGGTTGTCGATCAGCGTTACTCGCAGGCCTCGTTTGGCAAGCTGAAGGGCGTTCGCCAGGCCTACGATGCCGGCACCGACTACCACGACATCAGTTTCGGAGGTCGTCCGCCGAATAGTCGGCACGCCCCCCATTGAATGGGCTTTCTCGTTGGTCATCAAATCAGGGATTTGTCGAAGTTGCAGGGGGGCGCGGGTCGGCCTCGTCTGCCGGCTGGATTTTCGCACTTGGTCTCGCATGCTTGGTCTCGCATGAAATTTACTTCGTCATAAGTGCACAGGGCTGGTGTCGACGATATCAAGGGGCTTGTGTTGGCCAGCTCGCTCACCAGCAGCTCAGTGGGCTCGACGAGGTGGACATCTCCCTCCACTCAGAGCGTCCCACACGAACTGGCGGGCTGCCCGCGCCGACGTCGGATGCGGGGGCAGCGCCATGATCAGGCTGGGGTACCGCGCCAGTCGCCGCGGCTCCGGCGCCTGGCATCCCAAGGCTGCCGGCAGTGCTGTCTGCGTTCTCGGCATGGGCACAGCCTGAGCGACGGACCGGCGTGCGGGGACGGGAGAACTACCTGTTTCACTACCTGTCCGCCCACCTGTCCGCCCCAGTTGTGTCCCCCCGCAGGTAGCGGGACGGTGTTGTATGTGTCCGGACCTGGAAGGTCGAACCTGCCGGCGGAACTGACCAGCTTCGTCGGTCGCAGACGGGAACTGGCAGAGGCATTGCGGTTGCTGTCCGGCGCCCGGTTGCTCACGCTGACCGGGCCCGGGGGGGTCGGGAAGACCCGCCTCGCCCTTCGGCTCGCGGTGGACCGGCAGCGCGCGTTCCCCGACGGTGTCTGGATCGCCGAGTTGGCCGACCTCGACGACCCGTCACTGGTCGCCGACGCGGTCGCCGAGGCGATGGGCCTGCAGCGCCTCTCCGGGCGATGGACCGCGGCGACGCTCGCCGCGCACCTTGCTCCGCGCAGGATCCTGCTCGTGCTCGACAACTGCGAGCACCTCGTGGACGCGTGTGCCCGGCTCGTCGACACCCTGCTGCGCGCGGGCCCGGGCCTGCGGGTCATCGCAACCAGCCGCCACCTGCTCGGGGTGGCCGGGGAACGGGTGCTGGGGGTGCCCCCGCTGAGGGTGCCCCCGGTGCCGGCCCCGGGCGCGGACCAGTCCGCCTTGGCTGGCGGGCTCGTCCAGTACGAGGCGGTGAGCCTGCTGGCGGAACGCGCGGCAGCGGTGCTCGGGGAATTCAGCCTCGACGAGGGCAACTGGCGGACCGTCGCGTTGCTGTGCCATCGCCTGGATGGCATCCCGCTGGCGATCGAACTGGCGGCTGCTTGGCTCCGGACACTGTCCCTGGAGCAGATCCTTGATCGGCTCGACAACCGCTACAGCCTGTTGACGCGAGGCAACAGGGCCGGGCCCCGCCGCCAGCAGACCCTGCGCGCGCTGATCGACTGGAGCTTCGGCCTGTGCAATCCCGACGAGCAGCAGATGTGGGCGTGCCTGTCGGTGTTCGCCGACGGGTTCACGTTGGAGGCGGCTGAGCAGGTGGGGGGTGCCAGGTGCCCGCCGGCAGTCGTGCTGGACGTGCTGAGCGGGCTGGTTGACAAGTCGATTCTGGTCCGTGACGACGACGAGGGGACGGTCCGGTTCCGGATGCTGGACACCATTCGCCAGTACGGCCAGGACCGCCTGCGCGAGTCCGGTCGGGAGCAGGACGTGCGCCGTCGGCATCTCGCCTACTACCGCCGGATGGCGGCCCTCGCCGACGCTCAGTGGTGCAGCCCGGCCCAACTGGACTGGATCAGGCGGATCCGGAGCGAGCAAGCGAACCTACGGGTTGCGCTGGACTTCTGCCTCACTACACCGGGCCTGGCGGAGACCGCTCTGTCCATCATGGTGGCCCTGTGGCAATACTGGGCCGCCATCGGGCTGCTCAGCGAGGCGCGTTTCTGGTTTGATCGGGGGCTGAGCAAGGCCACGGAGCCGGACGGGATCCGGGCCATCGGTCTGCAATCGGCCGCCCACGCCGCGTCCCTCCAGGGCGACATCACCGCGGCGGCGTCACTGCTGGCCGAGGCTCGCGATCTGGCCGCTAGGCTGCACGACCAGCGGGTGCTCGCACACATCGCCTGCGTCGAGGGCAGGCTCGCCGCCATCAGCGGGGACAGGCCGGCGGCGGTGGAGCGCAGTCAGGACGCCCGCCGCCGGTTCGCTGACCTCGACGAGCCGTTCGGCCTCGCCCAATCACTGCTCTATCTCGGGCTGGCCCACGGAATCCGCGAGGAACAGGACGCGGCGGCGACCGTCTTCGCGGAATGCGTGGCGTTGACCGAGCGCTTCGGTGAATACTGCTTCCGCTCGTTCGCTCTGTGCGGCCTCGGCCTGGCGGCCTGGCAGCTAGGCGAGTTGGAGCAGGCGATGGAGCACCATGCCGCGGCCATCTCCCTCAAATACGCGTTCCACGACCATGCCGGCATCGCTGTCGCGCTGGAGCAGCAGGCGTGGGTCATGGCCTCGGCCGGCCGGCACCACGAGTCCGCGGTCCTGCTCGGCGCGGCCGGGCGGATCTGGCGTGAGACCGGGGCGTCGATCGCCGCCTTCGGGCTCGCCCCGTTCCACCAGCGATGCGAGGCGTCCCTGCGACGCGTCCTAGGTCAACGGAAGCTCGAACGCGCCCTGGCGCAGGGCGCGGAACTCGACCTGGACGAGGCCGTCGCCGCGGCTACCCAGGGCACCGGGACTCCTGTCGCCCACCCCGTCGTTCCCGCCGGCGAGCCGGAGGTGCCTCTGACCCCCCGGGAGCGTCAGGTGGCGGACCTCGTCGCCCGCGGCCTGAGCAACAAGGAGATCGCGAGCTACCTGGTGATCGCCCAGCGCACGGCGGAAGGTCACGTCGAGCGCATTCTCGGCAAGCTCGGTTTCACCTCACGGGCCCAGATCATCGCGTGGGTAAAGGACAGCAGCAGGAGCCCCCAGGAACGTACGTGTGAGCCGCAGCGACATGTTGGCGAGCGCGAGCGGATCGCCCCTACCCCGCCCCCGCATCCTCATGGAGATTCTGTAGGTGGAGATTCTGTAGGCGTACAACCTCACGGGTAGTTACGGGCAGCGACTTCGCTGGCGACTGTGGATCATCGACCTCGAGCGGGCGGAGGTCGTCGTGCTGGCCTGCCAGTACCGTCCCCGGGTACAGAGGGCACCCAACCCGGTCGTGTCCATCTCATGTGGAACGTGACAACCCAGTCGAGGTCCAGGTGGAGGTTTTCCGCCTGCTGGGCTGACCGTGAGGAACCAGGGCGACGTCAAAGTAGGTGCGGCGTGGCGTCTTGAGTTTGTGGTCGGCTACTGCTAGGGGTCGGGCCGCGAAGGGCCCTGGAACGCGGCAGACGCGGCACCTACAGGAAGATCTGAGTTCTCACGCAAAGGTCTTCCAGAAGCAGGTGCCGCGTCCGTGTCTGTAGTGTCCCCCATGGTGTGGCTTGAGTGTCAGCAGGAGCAGGTCGAGGTCTCGACAGCCGCGCAGGTCGCGGGGCTGGTCGCGGTGTTGCGGCGGGTACCGGACTGGCGCGACCCGCGGGGTGTTCGCTACGAGCTCGCGCCGGTCCTGGCGTTGTGGGTCGCGGGCAATATTGCAGGTCACGACACCACCGTGGCGGTGTGGGAGTGGGCCTGCGCCCTCCCGGTCGGGGTGCTGGCCGGCCTCGGGTTCCCTCGTCGGGTGCCGTCGGAGCGCACGATCCGGCGGATCGTGGAGGAAGGCCCGCCCGGGTGGTTGGACCAGGCGCTGTCGGGCTGGACCGCCGCGGCCGCGCCCGGGCCCGCGGACCCGGGCGGCCTGGTAGCGGTGGCCTTCGACGGGACGGTGATGAAGGGCGCCCGTTCCCGCACGCCACAGGGGTCGGTGCGCCAGGAGGCGGTCGTCGAGGCCGTCCGCCACGACACCGGGGCCGCGCTCGGGCATCAACGGGTCGTGGCCGGCGACGAGATCGCCTCGGTACGGATGCTGGTCAACCGGGTGTGTGACCACAACACGCTGGTCACGACCGACTGCCTGCACGCACACGAACCCTTGGCCCGGGCGATCCGGGCGAAGGGCGGCCACTGGCTTTTCTCGATCAAGGGCAACCAGCCCACCGTGCGGGCGAAGCTGGCCAAACTGCCGTGGGACGAGTTCGGAAACCAGCACGTGACCCGGGAGAAGGCCCACGGCCGGATCGAGGAACGCGCGCTGAAGGCGTTGCCCCCCTCCGCGCCGTCCCTGGTCGGGTTCCGAGGTACCCGGCAGGTGGTCAAGCTGGCCCGGACCACCCGCCGTAAGAAGACCACGACCAGCCCGGCTGCGACCTCGACCGAGGAGTTCTACCTGGTCACGAGCCTGTCCACCGACCAGGCCAGCCCCGCGCAGCTGGCCCGGTGGGCTCGTGGCCACTGGACGGTCGAGGCCATTCACCGTGTCCGCGACCGGACCATGGACGAGGACCGCCACACCATCCGCACCAAGAACGCCGCCCTGAACTGGGCCACCGCCCGCGATACCACGATCAGCGCACTACGCCTGGCAGGCTACAAGAACATCAGACAGGCCCGCCGAGCCACCATCAGAGACCCTGGGCTCCTCCTCCAGATCATCGCCCTGACCAGCCAAAACAGACTTTGACGGAGCCCCTGGTGAGGAACGCTGATCTCCTCGGCAGCGAGAATGGCGGCGGCGAGACGCTCGGTCGTGACGGTGGCCGGTCATGAGGTCACCTCGGTCGGATCATGCGGCCGAACAGTGCGATCGCCGACGTCTGCAACTCGGCGACGCTGGGCGTGAGTCGCTGCCGCGCGGCGTCCCAGGCGGCGTCCCCAGCGGCGTCCCGAACGGCGTCCCAAGCGGCCTCCCGGGCGGCGGCCTCCTGGGCGGAGGCCCAGGCGGCGTCCCAGGCGGCGTCCCAGGCGGCCTCCCGGGCGGAGGCCCAGGCGGCCTCCTGAACGGCCCGAGCGGCGTTGCAGGCGGCGACCCAGGCGGCATCCCAGGCGGCATTCTGAACAGCGGGCCAGGCCTCCTGGGCGGCGGCCCCAGCGGCGGCCCAGGCGGCGGCCCAGGCGGCATCCCGAACAGCGGGCCAGGCGGCCTCCCGGGCGGCGACCCAGGCGGCATCCCAGGCGGCATCCCGAACAGCGGGCCAGGCGGCCGCCCGGGCGGCCGCCCGGGCTTGCGCAGCGTGCGACGCTGCATCGCGGACGATGTCACCGATCGCCGCCACATCCTCCAGGCTGGCGATCGGCCTGTGGTTGGCGAGCAGATCTGCATACGCGGTCGGCCTCGGGACCAGGCGTAGCCAGGTCGGCGTGCACACCCGGACGAGCCAATCCAGTGCCAGACACCCGCGCGCCTCGTCCAGTCCGTCGGCGGCCGTACCCATGAGTTGCGGGATGTACGGCTTGAGCTTCTGCCGCTTGTTGTTGGGCAGGACATCGTTCAGGATGCGGCCGAAAGCCCCGAGCACGGGCGAGACGCACTCGGGGTGGTCGGACCAGGGCTCGTCGGCGAGGTATGACACCGCCTCCAGGAGGCAGCTGCCCTGCTTCAAGTTGTCATGGCCGCCCTTGGCCAGGACGAGCGTGGCGAGGTCAAGCGCGCGCATCAGACTGTCACCATTCCGGGGTTCGGGCGGGGCGGGGGCGAGGGTTCGTCGCGCCATTGGTAAAGGTGCTTGGGACGCCCGCGGGACCCGCGGTCCAAGATGAGGTCGACGTAGCCGTCCTGATCGAGATCATGGAGGTACCGCTGGACCGTGGACCGGTGTCGGCCGATCTTGTCGGCGATTTCCTCCGCCGCGATCGGCTCGGACGCCGAGCGCAGCTCGACGACGATGTCCTCCATGATCTGGCGCGTCCTCCATGATCTGGCGCGAGCGGTTCCTGCGGAGGCGTAGGTGGACCACTGCGGGAACCTCCTCCCATAGATGCGGGCGGCCCTTTGCCGCCCATTCATCGGTCAGCTCTCCCGTGATGATCGGGTAGTGAGCGATTAAGTCGACTACAACCATACGGCCGCGCCGCGGGTAATGCGTGCAACTAGGCGCGCTCGTGCTCTTTTGTGCGGAAGCATTTTTTCGGCGGTGTTTTCGCGAGGTGAAATCGCAAAATCGAGATCCCATGCCCGGAGAGCGCAGAACACACAAAAAGAGAAATTCTCACGGAAAGTGTCGGCTTCCCGGATCATTCCTGCAGCTCACCGCTGTGCGATCTGCGTTCCAATCTCGATGCACAGAACACGCAAAAAGCGAACTATCCAGAAAACGTCTTGACTCCAGAATATTCGTGCAGTCTAGGGCTATGACTTCTCCAACAGGCACAACAGTGCTGTCATCGTCGCCGGCGCGCGGACTCCGATCGGCAAGTTGTCCGGAGCGCTGAAGACTTTCTCCGCCGTGGACCTCGCCGGTTTCGCGATCGAGGCTGCGTTGGCGAAAGCCGGCATCGGCGGTGAGCGGGCCGACTATGTGATCATGGGTCACGTCATCCAGGCGGGCCAGGGGCAGAACACTGCACGGCAGGCCGCCGTCCGGGGCGGTGTTCCGGTGAACGTCCCGGCGCGCACGGTGAACGCGGTGTGCCTGTCCGGCCTCGACGCGATCGTGCTGGCGGCCAGCCTCATCGCAAGCGGCGAGTACGACGTCGTCGTCGCGGGTGGCATGGAGTCGATGACGGGGGCACCGCACCTGTTGCCCTCCCTGCGCGCCGGCGTCCGCTACGGCAACGCCGTAGTTCTCGACGCCACCGTTAGCGACGCTCTCTTCTGCGCCTTCGACCGGACGGGCATGGGACCCTCCACTGAGCGACAGACGGAGGGTCAGGGCATCAGCCGAGCCGAGCAGGATGAGTTCGCCGCGCGGTCGCACCGGTGCGCCGCCGCTGCCATGAGGAACGGTCTGTTCGATGACGAGATCGTCCCGGTCGAGGTGCCCAAGTGCCGTGGCAAGCCTGTGCTGGTGACGCAGGACGAGGGCGTGCGGGGTGACACCACGGCGGAGGCGCTGGCCAGGCTGCGCCCCGCGTTCGCCCCGAACGGCACGATCACCGCCGGCTCGGCTTCCCAGATCTCCGACGGTGCCGCGACCGTCGTCGTCATGAGCCGGGTGAAGGCGAACGAGCTCAGTCTCCCCGTGCTCGCTGAGATCGGTCACCATGGCTTTGTCGCGGGCCCGGACGCCTCGCTGCTGTCCCAACCCGCGAACGCGATCGCGGCCGCGTTGCGCAAGGAGGGGCTGACCCCCGCGGACGTGAACCTCTACGAGATCAACGAGGCGTTCGCGGCGGTGGCCAAGGAGAAGCTCTCATACTGCGCGTTCCAGCGTGAGCTCGGCGTTGGTCTTCCCCTGCGCCGGGCTGGCCGGCCGGCCGATCCCTTGCCGGCCGCGGCGGCTCAGCCAGGCCGCACGCTCCCAGCACATCGCGCTGGCCCGTTCCACCCCGCTGCTCGACACAGGCCTACCGCACCCGAACCGGACGACGAGATCCTGCGAATAAGAGGACAGGTTCCCGCCCCTTCATCGCATCAGCGGCGGTCCGGCTGGCCCGCTCGTCAGGTGAGAGTGTCAAGATCGCGCCTATCTGTACTCGCAAGCCGTGATCAGATCGCCAGGGCCGTATGATCCCCTGACTCGTCCCGTGCCCCGGCCGCCCTGGAGGATGCCACGGACGGTACCGGCTCTGACCCTGCCGGTGCCGGCTCGCGGACGACCGAGCAGCGCCGGTTTAGAACTCGTACTTCTGCTTGAGCTCGGCGAGTGTGTCGACGAAGCCATCCAGGGGCGCTGTTGCGTTC
>NZ_CDWWEW010000111.1:0-13804 GCF_977966315.1 Frankia sp. CeRuru1 | reverse complement strand
TCTCGGGGCCGGGCTTCTCGGGGCCGGAGCCCACGGGGTCGCGCACCACCACGGTCCCGGCGGCGCGATCGTGAAGGCCGCGTAGGTCACGGTCCCAGATGAACACCGGGATGAACAGGCCCAGCAGAACGGTACGCACGACGATCCACGGCCAGGACTGCCGACCACAGTCACGCAGCCGGATCACGCGGATGCCGACCAGCCGCATGCCGATCGTCTGGCCGGCCGTACCGACGAGGATCAGCTCCTCGAGCAGGAAGACCGCGTAGATCGCGAGGCCACGCGCGTCGGCGGCGTAGCTCAGTCCGACGATGTACAGCATGCCGACGATCAGGTTCGCGGCGACCGCGTCCACGAGGTAGGCCAGCAGGCGCGGACCGAACCCGACCACGGATCCTCGGCCGTCCCGCGGCAACCCGAGGCGTACCCCGGGCGGGGTGTCCCGCGGCAGACCTGGCCCGTCAAGCCAGCCTCCAAGTGCTCGTCCCACGACGCAAGCTTATGTGGCACCGCAACATGCACCCAACTCATCACGTTGAGTGATTAAGTAGGTTTCGGTAACGCTACGGAAACTATCCCGTGATGTCGTGCACCGACGGCCTGGTGACCGGAGACACGCCAACATGGCGTAACCTGTGGCCCTAAGAAGCGTGACGCGATGCTGGAGGACGAATGTTCGCAAAAGCAGAAGACGTGCTTCGCTATATCCGGGACGAAGACGTTCAGTTCATCGATGTCAGGTTCTGCGATCTTCCCGGGATCATGCAGCACTTCACCATCCCGACCCAGGTCTTCGCGGAGTCGGTGTTCACCGAAGGCCTGATGTTCGACGGCTCGTCGATCCGCGGCTTCCAGGCCATCCACGAGTCCGACATGCTGCTGCTGCCGGACCCGCGCACCGCTTTCGTGGATCCCTTCCGCGAGCACAAGACCCTCGCCATGACGTTCTTCATCCATGACCCGATCACCAAGGAACAGTACTCCCGGGACCCGCGCAACATCGCCAAGAAGGCGGAGACCTATCTCCGGGGCACCGGCGTCGCGGACACCGCGTATTTCGGTCCGGAGGCGGAGTTCTACATCTTCGACGATGTCCGCTATGACTACAACCCCTACGGGTCGATGCACCAAGTCGACTCGGTCGAAGCCGCCTGGAACACCTCCCGGAAGGAAGAGGGCGGAAACCTCGGGTACAAGCCGAGGTTCAAGGGCGGCTACTTCCCGGTGCCGCCCACGGACCACTTCACCGACCTGCGTTCCGAGATGACCCGGGTGCTCTATGAGACGGGTATCACCGTCGAGATGCAGCACCACGAGGTCGGCACCGCGGGCCAGGCGGAGATCGACATCAGGTACGACACGCTCCTGAAGACCGCCGACAACCTGATGCTCTACAAGTACATCATCCGCAACGTCGCCCGCGGCCGCGGCAAGACCGTCACCTTCATGCCGAAGCCGCTGTTCGAGGACAACGGATCCGGTATGCACGTCCACTCCAGCCTGTGGAAGGACGGGGAGCCGCTCTTCTACAGCCCGAACGGGTACGGCGGTCTCTCGGACACCGCCCGCTACTACATCGGGGGGCTGCTGCACCACGCCCCGGCGCTGCTGGCCTTCACCAACCCCACCACGAACTCCTACCGTCGGCTCGTGCCCGGCTACGAGGCGCCCGTCAACCTGGTCTACTCGGCCCGCAACCGGTCGGCGTGCTGCCGCATCCCGCTCAGCGGTGACTCACCGAAGGCCAAGCGGGTCGAGTTCCGCGTGCCGGACCCGAGCTGCAACCCGTATCTCGCCTTCGCCGCGATTCTGATGGCGGGGCTCGACGGCGTGCGGAACAAGATTGATCCGCCGGACCCGATCGACAAGGATCTCTACGACCTCCCGCCGGACGAGCTGGCCGCGGTTCCCCAGGTCCCGGGTTCGCTGGAGAAGGTGCTCGACGCGCTGGAGGCGGACAACGAGTTCCTGCGGGAGGGCGACGTCTTCACCGCGGATCTGATCGAGACCTGGCTGGACTACAAGCGGGTCAACGAGGTCGACGCCATCCGCCTGCGGCCGCATCCTTACGAGTTCACCCTCTACTACGACATCTGACGCCCAGCCGTAAGGTTCCGGCCATTGACCCATCGCCGGGCCTCGGGTGATCCGGCGGGCGCCGAGGCGGTGACCGCGGCCTGCTCCCAGAAAGGTGCGGCCCGGACAGGTGCGGCACGGTGAACCGCGGGGGTCGGTCACGCTCTCGAGGCGGGCGGCCCCGATTGACCCCTGCGGTTCGTCTGGTCCTTCGCCGCGGTGGCAGAAGGCCTCTTCGAGCCGGGGACGCGTGCGGAAACCAGGTCGCGCCGCCACCTCCGGGCGGAGACCGGCCGAAGGCCCGCCAATATCCACCGAGTGCCGGCGAGCGCCAGAAAGATCACGGGCAGGAGATGCCCGGACTCTTTCCCGGGGTATCAGGCGAAACCCCCAAAGCCACATTGAAAATTAATATACTAATTCCCCGAGGCCCTACTTCGACGACGTCGGAGGCGGGCCTCACGTCTATGCGGAACGGCGCGGTCCGGAATACCGGCCATCTCCCGCCGACACCCGCCGGGACACCACGACACGAAAGCGGAGCCGGGGACTCCGAAAATCCCGGACGGCAGCCGGCCCCGATCGCCCAGGGCCAGCCTTTCGTGACATAGCAGAGACCGAAAATTAACAATCACGGAACAGGAAGGTAACTGGGCACGACAAGGCTCCGGTCGAACCCTCCCGTCATTCGCGGCCTGGGTCGGCTGGCCAGGCCGATCACGAAGTCGCTCCGTAACGTGCAGGATCAACCACGGGGAGTATGAGTGAGTTATCAAGCCGAATACATCTGGATCGACGGCACCGAGCCCGAGCCGCTGATGCGCAGCAAGACCCGCATCATCAGGGACGGTAAGGAGCCGGAGATCTGGGGCTTCGACGGCTCGAGCACCAACCAGGCGCCCGGATCGAACTCGGACTGCGTGCTGCGGCCCGTCTTCGTCACGCCCGACCCGCTGCGGGGTGGCGACAACCTCCTGGTGCTCTGCGAGGTCGAGCTGACCGACTTCACGCCGCACCCGACGAACACCCGGGCCGCCGCCCGGACCGTCGCCGAGAAGTACGCCGACATGACGCCGATGTTCGGCATCGAGCAGGAGTACACCTTCTTCAAGGACGGCCGTCCCTACGGCTGGCCGGAGGTCGGCTACCCCGCGCCGCAGGGACCGTACTACTGTGGCGTCGGCGGCTCGAAGATGCCCGGCCGCCAGATCGTCGAAAGGCACGCGCAGGCCTGCCTCGACGCCGGTCTCGCCATCGAGGGCACCAACGCCGAGGTCATGATGGGCCAGTGGGAGTTCCAGATCGGCGTGCTCCCCGCCCCGGCGATCGGCGACCAGATCTGGCTGGGCCGCTGGCTGCTCCACCGGATCGCCGAGGACTACGGCGTCGAGGTGTCGTTCGCCGCCAAGCCGATCCCGGGCGACTGGAACGGTGCCGGCGCGCACACCAACTTCTCCACCAGGCAGACGATGGAGGGCTGGGACGCCATCGTCGCCTGCTGCGAGGCGCTCGGCACCCGGGTGCTGGAGCACGTGACCCACTACGGTCACGGCATCCAGGACCGACTGACCGGTAAGCACGAGACGGCTCCGTGGAACAAGTTCTCCTGGGGCGCCTCCGACCGCGGCGCGTCGATCCGCATTCCGTGGGCTGTCGAGAAGGCCAAGAAAGGCTGGCTGGAGGACCGCCGCCCGAACGCGAACATGGACCCGTACCTGGTCTCCGCGCTCATGATTGACACCTGCTGCAGCGCCCTGGCCGGCGATAAGCCGACGCTGTTCGTGCCGTCCCAGACCACCCCGGCCCCGGCCGGGGCAACCGTCTGACGAACGGTCACCAGACCGGAGCACAGGCGGCCGTGGCGGTGCTCCCGACGACACGACCGCCTGCCCGGTCTTACGGTGGCGCGGTTCCGGCACCACCGGGCGTGCTAGCCGAAATCCGCGGTCCGCTCGCGCGCGAACACCTCCTCGACGACGGCGCGGGCCAGCGCCGCCGACCGGCGGTGCTCGGCGACGAGCTCGCCGGCCCGGTCGGAGGGATATCCCGCCGCGCTCGCCATCGCCTCCAGACCGGGCGGGCGGTCAGGGACGACGTCCGGACGCGGCCAGCCGGCCAGCGTGCTCGCGTTCCGGATGCGGGAGGCGGACATCCAGGCCGCGCGCAGGATCTCCGCCTCGCTCGCGTCGAGCAGACCGGAGACGACCGCGGCCCCCAGCCCCTCGAGCGTCGACGTCGTGCGCAGCGTGGGAATCCGCCGGCCGTGGCGCAGCTGGAGGATCTGCACCGCCCACTCCACGTCGGTCAGCCCCCCGGGGCCGAACTTCAGGTGCAGCGTGCGATCGACTCCCCGTGGGATCCGTTCCCGCTCCATCCGCCCGCGCAGGCGGATGATCTCGTCCAGGGCGCCCGCGGGAAGCGTGGTCGGGTAACGCACCGTGTCCGCCAGCCGGCAGAACCGGTAGGCGAGCCCGGGATCACCGGCCAGGGGCTCCGCCCGCAGCAGCGCCTGCGACTCCCACTCCTGCGACCACCGTTGGTAGTAGGCCGCGTACGCCTCCAGCGTGCGTGAGGCCGGGCCGCTGCGCCCCTCCGGACGCAGCGCTGTGTCCAGGCGCAGCGCCGGACCGGGTCCGGGAACGGCGAGCAGCCGGTGCAGCTCACCGACCACCTCGGCGACAGCCCTGCTCGCCCGGTCCGCTGACGCCCCTGGCCTGGCCTCGTGCACGAACAGCACGTCGGCGTCGCTGCCGTAGGACATCTCCGCGCCGCCGAGCCGGCCCATCGCGATCACCGAGATCCGCGCCGGCAACGACTCCGGGTCACCTCCGGCGACCCTGCGCTCGGCGACAAGCAGGGACGCGGCGATGGTGGCGGCCGCGGCGTCCGCCAGCGCCCGGCCCACGGCTGCGACGTCCTGCAGGCCGAGCAGGTCCGCGCAGGCGACCCGGACCAGTTCGACGCGGCGCACCGCCCGGGCCCGCCCGACGGCCTCCTCCCAGTCGGGGTTGCGGTGGGCGATCGCCACCATGGTCCGGACCAGTGCCTCCCGCGGCACCGGGACGAGATCGTCCTCGGTGCGCAGCAGCCGCACCGACTCCGGCGCGCGGGCCATCAGGTCCGCCACGTACCGGCTGGTCGCGAGTACCCGGGCGAGCCGGTCCGCGGCGCCGGCGGAGTCCCGCAGCAGCCGCAGATACCACGGGGCGCGCCCGAGTGCCTCGCTGACCCGCCGATAGGCCAGCAGCCCGGCATCGGGATCGGGGGCGTCGGCGAAGGCGGGCAGCATCGTCGGCAACAGGTGGCGTTGGATCGCGGCCGTCCGGCTCACCCCGCTGGTCAGCGCCTCGATATGGCGCAACGACCGGTCCGGCGCGGCGAAGCCGAGCGCGGCCAGCCGGTCGGCCGCCTCCTGGGGAGTAAGGCGGATCTCCTCCGTCGACAGGCGGGCGACCGCCTCCAGCAACGGCTGATAGAAGAGCTTCTCGTGCAGCGATCGGACGGATCGGACCACCCGGGCGTGGGCGTCCTCGAACGCCTCCGCCGTGCGCAACCCCATCGACCGGGCCAGCCAGCGCAGCTCGGTGGAGTCCCGGGGCAGGGTGTGCACCCGGCGCAGCCGTTGCAGCTGAAGGCGGTGCTCAGCGTTACGGAGAAAACGGTAGGCGTCGGCGAGCCCGGCCGCGTCGCGCCGACCGACGTAGCCGCCGCGGGCCAGACCGTCGATGGCGCCCAGGGTGGAGGCGACCCGCAGCTTGGCATCCACCCGGCCGTGGACGAGTTGCAGCAGCTGGACGGCGAACTCGACGTCGCGCAGGCCGCCCGGCCCCAGCTTGAGATTGCGCTCCGCCTCCGCGCGGGACAGCGTCGACTCCACCCGGCGCCGCATCGCCCGCACGTCGGCCACGAAGCCGGGACGGGAGGCCGCCGTCCACACCATGGGCGCGACCATCGCGCAGAACTCGGCGCCCAACGCCAGGTCTCCCGCGATCGGGCGGGCCTTGAGCAACGCCTGGAACTCCCAGGTCCGGGCCCAGCGGCGGTAGTAGGCGTGATGGCTGGCGAGCGTGCGGACCAGGGCACCGTCCCGGCCCTCCGGGCGAAGCCCCACATCGACCTGGAACAGCGCACCGGCGGCGGTGACGGTGCCGGCGGCTCGGACCAGCCCCTCCGCCAGCCGTGCCGCCGCCGTCAGTACCGCCGGCCCGGCCGGTTCCGCCCCGATCTTCCCCCCGTTCGCCGTACCGTTCGCCGCATCGCGGGGTGCCGTCGGCTCGGCGACGAACACGACATCGACGTCGCTGACGTAGTTCAGTTCCCGTCCGCCGCACTTGCCCATGCCGATCACGGCGAGCCGGACCGGGGGCAGCCGCGGGTCGAGCCCGGCACGGGCGACCGCCAGCGCCGCGTCCAGCGCGAATCCCGCCAGATCGGCGAGTTCGGCCGTGGCCTCGTCGAGTGGCACCGCGCCGGTCAGGTCCCGCGCCGCGAGGACCAGCAGCGCCCTGCGGTACGCGGTCCGCAGGGCGTCGAGGATCTGGGGACCGTCGCCCGCCGCCCGGGGCGCCGGATCGTCCGGATCCGCGCCGACCGCGCGCAGCAGACCTGCCCGCACGCTCGCCGCCTCCGGCGGGGTGGTGACCACCTCGTCGGCTTCCAGGATGTGCCAGTCCGCCGGATGGCGGGCAAGATGATCGCCGAGCGCGATGCTCGCGCCAAGCACGGCGGCGAGCCGTTCCCGCAGCCCCTCGTGGCGGGCCAGTGCACCGACGAAGGCCGCGCCCCCGGCCGGGCCGAGGGCGTCCACGAGCCGGTCCAGCGCGGCGAGAGCCCGGTCCGGATCGGCCGCAGCCGCCAGCGAGCCGACCACGACGTTGGCCTCGAGCCGTTCCTCGCGCACGATTCCCACGGTGGCGGGACCGGGCAGGACATCCCTGCCGGCGGTGGGCGACTGGACGGCCGGGCTGAGCAGGCCGAGGCGGCGCATCGTCGTCTCGGCCCGGTCGACGTCGGTGAAGCCGAGTCGCGCGAGCTGCGCGGCGACCGAGCTCCCCCGCGGATGGGCCGCGACCGGTCCCGGCCCGACCGGCCCCGCCCCGGCTGTGGGGGGCCGGGTGCCGGTCCGCCCGGTCATAGCACCGGCAGGTACCGGTCGATCTCGAACGGGGTCACCTGCCGACGGTATTCCAGCCACTCGGCCCGCTTGTTCCGCAGGAAGAAGTCGAACAACTCGTCGCCGAGGGTCTCCCGCACAAGCGCGGAACGCTCCATCACCTTGACCGCCTCGGCGAGCGAGCCGGGCAGAGCGGTGATCCCGCGCTCACGACGCTGCGTGTCGGTGAGCGTCCAGACGTCGTCCGCCGAAGCCGGTGGCAGCTCGTAACCGCCCTGGACACCCCGCAGGCCGGCTGCCAGCACCAGGGCGAAGGTGAGATACGGGTTGCACGCGCTGTCCGGCAGCCGGAACTCCACCCGGGTGGCGTTGGATTTGTGGAGCTTGTAGAGCGGAACCCGCACGAGCGCCGAACGGTTGTTGTGGCCCCAGCACACATAGGCCGGCGCCTCCAGCACCTCGCCGACCCGCTGGTCGCCGATGAGCCGCTTGTAGGAGTTCACCCACTGGTTGGTCACCGCGGTGATTTCGGCGGCGTGCGCGAGGAGCCCGGCGATGAAGGCCTTCGCCACCTTGGACAGCTGATAGTCGTCGGTCGGGTCGTGAAAGGCGTTGCGGTCGCCCTCGAAAAGGCTCAGATGGGTGTGCATCCCCGACCCGGCCTGGTTACCGAACGGCTTGGGCATGAAGGTGGCGTAAATACCTTGCCGCAACGCCACCTCCTTGACCACCTGGCGGAAGGTCATGATGTTGTCGGCGATGGTGAGGGCGTCGGCGTAGCGGAGATCGATCTCCTGCTGGCCGGGGGCCACCTCGTGGTGGCTGAACTCCACCGAGATGCCCAGCCGTTCGAGCATGCTGATGGCCTGCTGCCGGAAATCATGGCTGATGTCATTGGGGGTCAGGTCGAAGTAGCCTGATTCATCCACCGGCGGGGGCACCGGGCCACCGCGTTTCGGCGGCTCCCTGAGCAGGAAGAACTCGATCTCCGGATGGGTGTAGAACGTGAACCCCGCGTCGGCCGCCCTGGCTAGCGCGCTCCGCAGCACCCAGCGCGAGTCGGCGGCGGCGGGCGTGCCATCCGGCATCACGAGGTCGCAGAACATCCGGGCAGTGAGCGGATGTTCACCGCGCCAGGGAAGCACCTGGAAGGTGGAGGGGTCGGGCCGGGCCAGCATGTCGGCCTCGTGTACCCGCGCAAAGCCCTCAATGGCGGACCCGTCGAAACCGATACCCTCCGCCAGCGCCCCCTCGAGCTCCGCGGGGGCGATCTCCACCGACTTCAGGTACCCAAGTACGTCGGTGAACCAGAGCCGAACGAAGCGGATGTCCCGCTCCTCCAGAGTCCGGAGAACGAACTCCTGCTGTTTGTCCATAGTGCCTCCGCGCTGAGGATGTGGACTCGACGATACGGGCCACCCGATGTGCTTATCCCGACCATAGCGACTACATCCGTTTGTCGCTGTGATGTTGCCTGGTAGCAACCAGTCCGCCAACGGCGTGTTACCTACCCTCCCGACACGGGACCTAACAGCCCACGCCGCGACCGCCTACGCTGCAACCATGGCCCAGCTGCGGATCGCCCTCGCCCAGGTGGACACGACCGTCGGGGATCTCGCTGGTAACGCCGACCTGGTCAGTACCTGGACGAAACGGGCCGTCGCCGATGGCGCTCATCTGATCGCCTTCGGTGAACTCACGTTGACCGGCTATCCGCCGGAGGACCTCGTCCTGCGCCGGTCCTTCGTCGCCGCGAGCCAGCGGGCGCTGGTGGCCCTGGCCCGCCGGCTGGCCGAGGAGGGGTGTGGCGAGATCGCCGTCGTCGTCGGCTACCTCGATGCCTCCGCGCAACCCGCGCCGAGTGTGGGACGCCCGGCCGGTGAACCGCAGAACGCCGCCGCGGTGCTCTGGGGCGGCGAGGTCGTCGCGCGTTACGCCAAGCATCACCTGCCGAACTACGGCGTCTTCGACGAGTTCCGCTACTTCGTGCCCGGCACGGCCTTTCCGGTGCTGCGGCTGCACGGGATCGACGTGGGCGTGACGATCTGCGAGGACCTGTGGCAGCAGGGCGGGCCGATCACCGTGGCCCGCCGGTCCGAGGTCGGCCTCGTCCTGTGCATCAACGGCTCCCCCTACGAGCAGGGGAAGTCCTTCCAGCGCGACGCCCTGTGCGCCGAGCGCGCCCGGGAGGCCGCGGCCGCCCTGGCCTACGTCAACCTCGTCGGCGGGCAGGACGAGCTGGTCTTCGACGGGGACTCCCTCGTCGTCGACGCCGCGGGGGAGCTCGTCGCGCGGGCCCCGGTCTTCAGCGAGGCGCTGCTGATCACCGACCTGGACCTGCCCGCGGCCGGTCCCGGCCCGGCGCGGGCGGTGTCCGGGGCCATCGACGCCGAGGATGGCACGACGATGACGGTGACGCGCACGATACTGGCCGCCGAGCCGCTGGCACCGTTCACCCCCCTGCCGCCGGTCGTCGCCGACCGCCCCGAGCCCGCCGGGGAGCTGTACACCGCGCTGGTCACCGCCACCCGTGACTACATCCGTAAGAACGGCTTCTCCTCGGTGGCGCTCGGGCTGTCCGGCGGTATCGACTCCGCGCTCGTCGCGACCATCGCGGTCGACGCGATCGGCGCCGGCGCCGTCCACACCGTCGCTCTGCCCTCGGGCTACTCGTCGGGGCACTCGGTGACCGACGCCGCCGAGCTCGCCCGCCGCCAGGGCACGCGGCACGCCGTGGTGCCCATCGAGCCAATCGCCGCCGCGTTCCGCGCCGCCGCCGCCCCCCTCGGCGGGCTGCACGGCCTCGCGGACGAGAACCTGCAGGCCCGGGTGCGCGGAACGCTGCTCATGGCGTTGTCGAACCAGCATGGGCACCTGATCCTCACCACCGGCAACAAAAGCGAGCTGGCAACGGGGTTCTCCACCCTCTACGGAGACAGCGCCGGCGGCTACGCCCCCATCAAGGACGTCTCGAAGACCCGCGTCTGGGAGCTGGCGCGCTGGCGCAACGCCACCGCGGAGAAGCGTGGCGAGGTGCCGCCCATTCCCGAGGAGATCATCGTCAAGGCGCCGTCCGCCGAGCTTGCCCCGGGCCAGCTCGACTCCGACCGACTGCCCGACTACGGCATCCTCGATCCCGTCCTGGACGACTATGTCAGCCACGACCAGGGCCGGGCCGAGCTGATCGCGGCCGGGCACGATCCGGCCGTGGTGGACAAGGTGATCCGGCTCGTCGACCTCGCCGAGTACAAGCGCCGACAGAACCCGCCCGGGCCGAAGGTGACCTCCAAGGCGTTCGGCCGCGACCGCCGACTGCCGATCACCTCCCGCTGGCGCGAGAACCCGCCGGCCTGACCAGCCGCGCGGGCCGGGGCCAGCCGCGCGGCTCAGACCTGGCGGCGGCGCTCCACTGCGTCGAGGATCTCCGCGACGGCCTCGTCCACCGGCACGCCGTTGCGCTGCGCCCCGTCCCGGAAACGGAACGACACCGCACCCTGAGCGACATCGGAATCTCCGGCCAGCAGCATGAACGGCACCTTTTGCTTCTGCGCCGTACGGATCTTCTTCTGCATCCGGTCGTCGGAGGAGTCGACCTCCACCCGGAGGCCGTGCGCGGCGAGCCGCCGGGCGACCTCGCCCAGGTACGGCACGTGCTCGTCGGTGATCGGGATGCCGACCACCTGCACCGGCGCGAGCCACGGCGGCAGCGCCCCGGCGTAGTGCTCCAGCAGGATGGCGAAGAACCGCTCGATGGTGCCGAACAACGCCCGATGGATCATGAACGGACGCTGCCGGGTCCCGTCCGCAGCCTGGTACTCCAGGTCGAAGCGCCGCGGCAGCTGGAAGTCCACCTGGATGGTGGACAGCTGCCAGGTCCGGCCGATGGCGTCGCGGGCCTGCACGGAGATCTTCGGCCCGTAGAAGGCACCGCCGCCCGGGTCCATCACCAGTTCCAGGTCCTGCTTCTGCGCGGCCTCCCGCAGCAGTTCGGTGGCCTGCGCCCACTCCTCGTCGGTGCCGACGGCCTTGCCCTCCGGCCGGGTCGACAGCTCCAGGTAGAAGTCGGTCAGCCCGAAGTCGCGCAGCAACCCGAGCACGAACGTCAGCACGCTGTCGAGCTCGGCGGGTAGCTGCTCGCGGGCGCAGAACAGGTGCGCGTCGTCCTGGGTGAGCCCGCGCACCCGGGTCAGGCCATGGACCACTCCGGACTTCTCGTAACGGTAGACCGTGCCGAACTCGAACAGCCGCAGCGGCAGCTCCCGGTACGACCGGCCCCGCGACCGGAAGATCAGGATATGCATCGGGCAGTTCATCGGCTTGAGGTAGTAGTCGGTGCCGCCGTCGAGCTGCATGGGCGGGTACATGCCCTCGGCGAACCAGTCCAGGTGCCCGGAGATCTGGTAGAGCTCCGACTTGGTGATGTGCGGGGTGTTGACGAACGAGTACCCGGCCTCGATGTGCCGGCGCCGCGCGTAGTCCTCCATCGCGGTGCGGATCGCGCCGCCCCTGGGGTGGAAGACCGCCAGCCCCGGGCCGATCTCGGTCGGGAACGAGAACAGGTCAAGCTCCGCGCCGAGCTTGCGGTGATCGCGTTTCTCGGCCTCGGCCAGCCTGGTCTGGTAGGCCTTGAGCGCGTCGCGCGACTCCCACGCAGTGCCGTAGATGCGCTGCAGCTGCGGGTTCTTCTCGCTCCCCCGCCAGTAGGCCGCGGCGGAGCGCAGGATCGCGAAGGCCGGGATGGCCCGGGTGGTGGGCACATGCGGCCCGCGGCAAAGGTCCTTCCAGCACAGCTCGCCGGTCTTCGCGTCGAGGTTGTCGTAGATGGTCAGCTCGCCCGCCCCGACCTCGACACTCGCCTCGGCGTCGTCGGCCGCCGCGTCACTCGACTTCAGCCCGATCAACTCAATCTTGTACGGCTCGTCGGCGAGCTCCGCGCGGGCCTCGGGCTCGGTGACGACCCGCCGGGAGAAGCGCTGGCCGGCCTTGATGATCGCCTGCGCCTTCTTCTCGATGGCCCTGAGGTCGTCCGGGGTGAACGGGGACTCGACGTCGAAGTCGTAGTAGAAACCGTTGTCGATGGGCGGCCCGATGCCCAGGCGCGCCTTCGGGAAGAGTTCCTGGACCGCCTGGGCGACGACGTGCGCGGCGGAATGCCGGACGATCGCCCGCCCGGCCGGCGAGTCAATCATGATCGGCTCGACGACGGCCCCGTCGGCGAGAACATGAGCGAGATCATGTTGCTGGCCGTCAACCAGAGCCGCGATCACGTTCCGGTCGTCGGCGAACAGCTCGGCGGCCGTCGTCCCGGTCGGCACCACCCGCGGATCGTTGCGCTGGGCGTGCTGAACGGTAACGCGGACGTCGGACACCGAATCTCTCCTGTCGCGCTGGGAAAACGGGTGCGGGGATCGCACCGCCGGTGCGTCGCCGGCCGGCAGGCGGCCCCACGGCGGGCCTTCCTGGCCCGTTCGCGATGCTACTCGCGGACGCATGGTGCCCCCGGCGAGCGGGGTACGGCGAGCGAGGTACTCAGTGTGACGGGTGCGGCTCAGTGTGACGGGCGCGGCGCGGGCGGCTCCGCCGTCGGCCGCGCACCCTCCCGGCAGCGGATGCCACCGAGGATGGTGTCGACGATCTTCGCGATCCGCGTTCCGCTCACCTCGCAGTCACCACTCATGTACTGCCGATAGGCGACCGGACCGACCAGCATGTCGACGACGAGGTCGACGTCGACGTCCGCGGCGAGTTCCCCCGATTCGATGCCGCGCCGGAGCATGGTGGCCGCCTTCTCCCGCGACGGCTCGATCACCTTCTGCGAGTAGGTGGCGAACAACTCCGGGTGCGTGCTCCGCTCGGCGACGAGCTTCGGCATGATCCGCCCGGACAACGACTGGAGGTTGTGCCGGCGCAACGCATTCAGCCAGGCCACCAGGTCGTCGCGCAGGGAGCCGGTCTCGACCGCGTCGAGACTGTCGGCCAGGGTGTCCAACGCGTCCCCGATCAGGGCATCCTTCGTTGGCCACCGGCGATAGACCGTCGCCTTGCCGACCCCGGCGCTGGTCGCCACCGCCTCCATCGACAGGCTCGCGAAGCCGACCGTCGCGAGCTCGTGCAGCGCGGCATCGATGATCGCCTCATCGCAGCGGGTGTCCCTCGGACGACCGGGAGCGCGGGAGACGCGGACCCCGGAGGGCACCCGGTCGGACGGCCGCCGAGGATGCGGAGTGCGCACGTCCCGGGTGGCCATCAGGCGGGACACCGGCCTGATCCCCCGCACGCTCCGTCGCCGCCGTGCCGATGCATCCGCATGGAAAGGCCACCCGCCACCTTGATCGCGCCGCACGTTCCCGCCGGACTTCAAGATCAGCATACGTCCCAGCCGGCCAAGACGCATCCGTTTGCCAGGGCAGCGGCGTGGCGTGCGTCGCGTTCCACGCCGATCGGGCCATAGTCCACCGCGAAACCACCGCCCGAACGCCCCAGCCCGAACAGCCACCTAGGGGCCGGGGGGATCTGCTCCGCCGCGGGCTCTCCGCGTGGCGGCCGTTGGTGGCAGCATGAGAGGGACGCCGGGACGCCCAGCGCCCGGACGGACGTACAGGAGCGCTCATGGAT